>JBEPYX010000086.1:0-6921 GCA_041641155.1 Thermoflexus sp. | reverse complement strand
AGCAGCCCCAGCGTGTAGGGATGGCGGGGGTTCTGATACAGCTCCAGGACCGGGGCCTCCTCCACGATCTGGCCGGCATACATCACCGCCACCCGGTGGGCCAGCCCGGCCACCACCCCCAGGTCGTGGGTGATCCAGATGATGGCCATCCCCAGCTCATCGCGGAGCCGCTTCACCAGATCGATGATCTGGGCCTGGATGGTCACGTCCAGGGCGGTGGTGGGCTCGTCGGCGATGAGGATCTGGGGATAGCAGGCCAGCGCCATGGCGATCATCACCCGTTGCCGCATCCCGCCGGAGAACTGATGGGGATAATCGTTCAGGCGCTCCTCGGCGTTCGGGATCCCCACCATGCGAAGGAGCTCGATGGCCCGCTGGCGGGCCTCCCGGGGGGACATGTCCATATGGGTCTCCAGCACCTCCGTGATCTGCCGCCCGATGGTCAGAACTGGGTTCAGGGAGGTCATGGGGTCCTGGAAGACCATGGCGATCTTCGAGCCCCGGACACGGCGGATGTCTGCCTCATCCAGCTTGAGCAGATCCACCCCCTGGAAGAGGACCTCGCCTTTCGTGATGCGGCCGGGCGGCTGGGGGATCAGACGCAGGATCGAGAGCACGGTCACGCTCTTCCCGCTCCCCGACTCCCCCACAATCCCCAGCGTCTCCCCCTCATTCAGTTGAAAGGAGACCCCATTGACCGCGTGCACCACCCCATCCCGGGTGAAGAACCGCACCTCCAGATTGCGAACATCCAGCAGGGGCGGCATCGTTCCCTCGCCTCGATCGAGTTTCCGAACTCCCCCGGCTCGGGGCCTGATCCAGGTTCCCGCCGGAGCCCCACGCACAGGCATGATAGGCATGTCGGAAACCCCCGTCAAGCGCTCCGAACCATGGGACCCCTGCCGGATCGGATGCCGTTTGCCACCCCCTCCCGCTCGTTTTACTATTCTTGAGGAGCCTTCTCCAGGGGGCAGCCGATGTTCCGCATGTGCAGGGTTCTGATCCTTGGGCTCGGGCTGGGCATGATGGTGGGGGCATGCGCCCCCGGTGGAGCCAGCGCGATCTCCGTCACCATCACGATGGAAGAATACCGGTTCAACCCAAGTTCCGTTCAGGTTCAGGCCGGCCGGGAGATCCGGCTGACCCTGGTGAACCGGGGGCAGGAGACCCACGAGCTGATGATCGGCCGGGACCTGATCACCCATGAGGGCCGCCCCGCTGGCTTCGCCCAGGATTTCTTCGAGGGGATCTCGGTGCGAGCGGAGCGGGGTGGAAAACCGATCGATATCCACGAACTAATGGAGGAAGAAGAAGAGGAACATGGCTTCATGGTCGCCCTGGAGCCAGGGGAGGAACCGGTCACCCTCATCTTCACCATCCCGACGGACAAGGTCGGCGAATGGGAGATGGGCTGCTTCGAGAACGAGGGGGCCCACTGGGAGCTCGGCATGCAGGGGAAGTGGATCGTCCGGCCATAGGCTGAGCACGCCTCCTGGGTGCGCCGATCCGGCGGCTCTGGAGAGCTGCCCTCCGAACCGGCAAACGGCAAGCAGCGGGCGCATTTGTTTGGGGGGTGTGCCGGTGCGATGGCCCTCCTAAACTATCCCCACCGCCCTGATCCCCAGACCGCTTGGTCCGCGAGGGTGAACGATGATCGTCGAGCGCGTGGAGCTGCGGGTGATCCGGATGCGGCTGAAGGAGCCCTTCGAGACCTCCTTCGGGCGGGAGCACGACCGGGAAGCGATCCTGGTCACCGTATACGCCGACGGCCTGGAGGGCTGGGGGGAGGTGGTGGCTTCGCGGGATTTCGGGTATTCCTATGAGACCATCGAGACCGCCTGGTATGTCCTGCGGACCTTCCTGATCCCCGCCGTGTTGGGCCGCGAGATCCCGGAGGTGGCGGCGGTGGCCCGCCTTGGCGAGCCGCTGCGGGGGCACCCGATGGCCCGGGCCGGCCTGGAGGCCGCGTTCTGGGATCTCTTCGCCCGACGGGCGGGCCTCTCCCTATCCCAATACCTCGGCGGCGTCCGCGATCGGGTGCCGGTGGGGGTGAGCATCGGGCTCCAGCCGACGGACGAGACCCTGCTGGAGAAAATCGAGCGCTACCTGGAGGAGGGCTATCGGCGGATCAAGGTGAAGATCAAGCCGGGGCGAGACGTCGAGATGATCGCGGCGGTCCGCAGGGCCTTCCCCGACATCCCCTTGATGGCAGATGCGAACTCGGCCTACACCCTCGAGGATGCGGATCGGCTGGCCGCCCTCGACGAGTTCCAGCTGATGATGATCGAGCAACCGTTGCACTGGGATGATCTATACGAACACGCCCTCCTTCAGGCCCGCCTGCGGACCCCCATCTGCCTCGACGAGAGCATCCACACCGCCCGGCATGCCCGGGCGGCCCTGGCGATGGGGGCGTGCCGGATCATCAACATCAAGCCGGGCCGGGTCGGCGGGCTGCTGGAGGCCCAGCGCATCCACGATCTGTGCCACGCCCAGGGCGTCCCGGTGTGGTGCGGCGGGATGCTGGAGACCGGCATCGGGCGGGCGGCCAATGTGGCCCTCGCCTCCCTCCCCGGCTTCACCCTCCCCGGGGACCTCTCGGCCAGCGATCGTTACTATGAGGAAGACCTGATCGATCCGCCCTTCATCCTGAACCCAGATGGCACCTTGACTGTGCCGAACGGCCCGGGCCTGGGCGTGGTAGTGGATCGGCGGAAAGTGGATCGGGTCACGCTGCGTATGGAGGCCTTCCGGGCCGCGTAAGGGGCCACCCGGTCCACCACGAAATCCTGGATCGTCCGATCGAGCGATGGCGGCGGAAGCGAAGGCGGGGGATCTGGCGTTGCTCATGGGGCCAGGGGGGAAGCCCTTCCTGGTCCGGTTGGAGCCAGGCGGGCATCTGCACACCCATCGGGGCGTCGTGGCCCATGAGGACTGCATCGGGCGGCCCTGGGGGTCGGTGGTGCGCTCCCACCGCGGGGAGACCTTCTGGCTGCTGGAGCCGTCCACCGAGGAGCTGATCCGCTATCTTCCCCGTCAGACCCAGATCCTCTACCCGAAGGACATCGGCTATATCCTGTTGAAGCTGTCCGTGCGCCCCGGGCGCCTGATCGTGGAGGCGGGGACAGGCAGCGGGGGGCTAACCCTCGCCCTCGCCCAGGCGGTCTGGCCGCTGGGCCGGGTGGTGACCTACGAGGTGCGGCCGGAGATGCAGGCCCTGGCCCGTCGGAACCTGGAGCGGGTGGGGCTGGCGGAGATGGTCACCTGGCGGATCCGGGACATCGCCGAGGGGTTCGATGAGGTCGAAGCGGACGCCCTGTTCCTGGACCTGCCGGAGCCCTGGGCCTATCTGCCCCAGGCGGCCGCGGCCCTGCGGAGCGGCGGCTTCTTCGGGGCCATCCTCCCTACCGCCAACCAGGTCATCCGGCTCCTGGAGGCCCTCCCGGCCCACGGGTTCGGTTTCATCGAGACCGTGGAGATCCTCCTGCGGCCTTACCATACCGTCGGCTGGCGCTTCCGCCCCGCGGATCGGATGGTGGCCCACACAGGGTTCCTGATCTTCGCCCGACGCCTGCCGACGCCTCCGGGCCTCCCCGAGGCCCTCCCCGAGCCGGAACCGCTGGAGCGCGAGGCGGACGACAGCCCTTCGGGGCACTCCGACCTGGCCTAAGCGATCCGGCGGAACGCTTCCCCACAGGGAGGAGGCCGCCCTTCCCCCGGATTCCTCCCACAGATCAAAGGGCGAAGCATGCACACCTCTCGAGTCCATATCGTGAAAATAATAACAAAATAGTTCCATGAAGAACATCATTTTATAGAAGAGGTCTTGACACCGATGCTGCGCTCGGTATAATAGATTTAGAGATTCCTTGTCCTTTTTGGAAGCGTCTTTTCAGCGAGGCAGGTCTTCCGGAAAGGCATCCACACGGGAGGGGCCGATGGGGCGGCCTTTACAAATTGAGGTGATCGCTTACGCGCCGACCGCTTTTTACCACTGTCTTCATTGTGAATTGGTCTGGCAACAAGCCGGCGTGGGGCAGCGATTGCACGCGGAGCAGTTGGCTTCCGGCCTGCCGGAGGATCTCCAGAAAGCCTATCAGGACCTTGCCGCATGGATCGCCCGGTTGATGGCGACCTATTGTGATCGGATCGCCATCAAGGTGATCGACGCGGTCTCGGTGGAAGGCTGGTGGAAGTCCCTGCGCTACGGGGCCCGTCGGTATCCGGCGGTGATCGTGGACGGTCAGGTGTTTGCGGGCGGGGACTTCGCGGGCGCGGAGGCGGCCATCGCCCGGCTGCTGAGCGCCCCTCCGGCGACAGCCTGAGCCATCGGCTGTCGCCGGTTTGTTTATTTTGGATGGCGTGCCGTAACAGCTCCGAATGAAGACTAAAGAAAGGAGGTGCAGCGAGGGGAAGCAGGATTCCAGGCTTGCGTTTGAGGGGCCGCGCGAGCGCGCGCATGGTTGAGGGTCCGAGGTTCCTCTATCCGCATCCTGGAGGGAGAACCATGAGTGCCTTCTGGGTTATTATCATCGGTATCCTCGTCCAGTTACTGATCTGGAACCTCTACGCCAAGCGGATCGACCGGGAGATCATCCAGTCCGATCCGAAGCGGGCCACCCCGGCCCGAATGTATATGGACGGTGTGGACTTCGTCCCCACCAGCCGCAACATCCTCATCGGCTATCACTTCAAGTCCATCGCCGCCGCGGGCCCCATCGTGGGGCCGATCACCGCGGCGGGCCTGTGGGGGTGGCTCCCCGCCCTCCTCTGGTTGATCCTGGGCGTTGCCTTCATCGGCTGGGCCAGCGACTACACGGCCATCATGCTCTCCGTCCGCAACGACGGGAACTCCTTGAGCGCGGTGGCCTACCGCCTGATCAGCCCCCGCACCCGCACCCTTCTCTTCGTGTTCATCTTCTTCTACCTGCTGCTCATCGCCGGGGCCTTCGTGAACCTGATCGCCGCTGTCCTCGCAGACCCCACCGTCCCCTTGGGGATCATCGCCCTGGCGGTGATGGGCCTGCTGATGGGCCAGATGTTGTATCGGTGGAAGATGGACCTCGTGATGGTCACGGCCATCACTTTGATCATCACGTTGGTGGCCATGGCCATCGGTCCCATCGGGCTGCAGCAGATCCAGGAGGGGGAGCAGGTCAAGACCATCCAGGGGCCGGTGGGACAGGTCTTTGCGAGCTTCAACGCGGCCATCGATGGCCTGGCCGGCGGCAAGCCGCTGTACACCTACTTCGATCCCACCGCCAACCCGGATCCTAAGACAGGACGTCTGTTAGGAGCGGACCGGCCGGTTCGCCTTTCCTACATGTTCTGGATGCTGTTCACCTTCATCTTCTGCTATCTGGGGGCGAACCTCCCCATCTGGCGGTTCGCCCAACCCGTCAACTACCTCGGCTTCTGGGTAACCGCGCTGGTCATCGTTCTGAGCTACCTCGGGGGCGTCGTGGGCTTCTTCACCAATCCGCAGGCGGTGGCCTTCAAGCTCCCGGCGGTGCGGGCCTTCCAGCCGGCAGCAGTCGGCATCCAGCCCCTGTGGCCCATGCTGTTTGTGACCATCGCCTGCGGGGCGATCTCCGGCTGGCACGCCCTCTTCGGCTCAGTGGGCACCGCCCGGCAGCTGGAGTATGAGACGGACGCCCTCCCGGTGGGCGGCGGGGCGATGCTCTTCGGCGAGAACACCCTGGGGTTGCTCTCCCTGATCGCGATCTCCCTGAACGCCCCCGGGGCCACCGCCCAGGAGCGCTTCGCCTCCGGCGTGGGCCTCCTGCTCTCCCAGCTGTTCGGCCAGGGGTTCTTCCCGTACGGCAAGGCCCTGGGCTTTGCCGCCTTCGTGGTCATCGTCATCACCGTCGTCCAGCTGGTCTTCCGGCTGATGCGGGTCACCCTGGGGGAGTGGGTCGGGGAAGTCCAGCCAGTCTTTAAGAACCCGCACGTGGCCAGCTTGATCTCCATGGCCCTGGCCGCCTTCCTGGTGCTCACCGGAACCTGGATCTACCTCTGGCAGCTGTTCGGTTCAGCGAACCAGCTGATGGCGGCCTTGGCCTTGCTCATCGCCACCGTCTGGCTGGTCTCGGAGCGGCGGCCGGCCTGGTACACAGGGGTGCCCGGGGTCTTCATGTATGTGACCACGATGGCCGCCATCCTGGTCACCCTCTACAACCAGATCCCGGCGCTGAACGCGGCGGTGGCACGGGGGAACATCGTGGCGATCGTCGGGTCGTGGGTCATGCTCATCCTCGCCGCTCTGCTCTTCGTCGCCGCGGCCTTGATCGGCTACGAGGGCTGGGTGGCCTTCAACCGCTGGCGGGCGGCGCCGGCGCGCCCGGCTCCGGCCGGCGGCGGGGAGTGAAAGAGCCCACCTCGGAGGTAAAACCGGAAGGGGGCGGCGAGGAAGCCGCCCCCTCCTCTTTTTTCCTCTTACGGGGCACACGGGCGATGGCCCAACCGCCTCACGCCCGGAACCCGAAATACACCCAGATCAGCATCCCCACCAGCAGCAGCGCCAGGGGCCACGGGTAGGCGAAGAGCACCGCGTAGAGGCGGGAGTCGAACTTCAGATGCATGAAATACAACACGATGAGCAACCCCTTGGCGATGGCGAACCCCAATAGGAACGGCAGCTGGGGCACCGGCAGGCTGATCACGCCGACTTCCAAGATCGTCAGGATGATCAGGACGATCCCCACCAGCACGTAATTCGGATGTTTATGGGCCTTCGCCTCCATCCTCCCCTCCCCGCGGTCTTCAGCGCATGAGATAGACGACCATGAAAATCGCCACCCACACCAGGTCCACGAAGTGCCAGTAGAGCCCCACGGTCTCCACCAGGATGTCGTTCTGGGGCGAGAGGCGGTGGCGCAGCCCCAGGGCCACGCTCAGGATCCAGATGACCCCCGCCGCCAC
>JBEPYX010000085.1:0-6926 GCA_041641155.1 Thermoflexus sp. | reverse complement strand
ACTGCTCCAAGGGGATGGTGGGCTGCCATCCCAGGCGCTCCCGGATTCGGGCGATGTCGGCCGCGCTGACCGGGATCTCCACCGGCCGGAGGCGCTGGGGGTCCACCTCCACCCGGACACGCGCCGGCGTCATCGCGAGGAGGGTCTCCAGTACCTCGCGGATGGCGCGGGGGCGACCTGACCCGATGTTGTAGACCTCCCCGGGCTCCCCCCGCTCTAGAAGCAGGCGGTAGGCGCGCACCACGTCGCGCACATCCGTGAAATCCCGCTGGGCCTCCAGGTTCCCTACCCGCAGCACCGGCTCCTGCAGCCCCGCCTCGATCCAGGCGATCTGGCGGGCGAACGATGGGACCACGAAGCGAGGGTCCTGGCCGGGGCCGATGTGGTTGAAGGGACGAGCCCGGATGACCGGCATGGCGTAGGCGGCGGCGTATAGGGCGGCCAGCCAGTCCTGGGCAGCCTTGCTCATCCCATATGGGTTGGCAGGGCGGAAGGGCTGGTCCTCCCGGATAGGGACCTCTTCCGGGCGGATGAGCCCGTAGACTTCATTGGACGTCACGATCAAGACGCGGGGCCACAACCCCAGCGCCCGGATGCCCTCCAGCAGGTTCAAGGTGCCCCGCACGTTGGTCTCGAAGGTGCCCCAGGGATCCCGCCAGGACTCCCCCACATCGGACTGGGCGGCCAGATGGATGATGCCCTCAGGCGATAGGCGGGCGAGCCCCTGGCGCACAGCCTCCGGATCCCGCAGATCGACTTGGGCCACCTGGAGGCGATCCGGCAGCCCGTCCACGGGCCGCCGTGCCCATCCCCAAAGCTCCCAATCGGTTTCCCGGGCCAGGGTGTGGGCGAGATGGCGCCCCACGAAGCCGCCCACGCCGGTGATGAGCAGACGCAACCGCGCTCGCTCCCCTCGAGGTCATGTCCGGACGCTGATCAGAATTATACCGTATTCGATCCCCAGGCCATTGAGGAGGCCACGCCCGGATCGCTTGGATCCGAAGGCAGCGCTAATCTTGTTCTAATGTAAAGGATGTATGATCCCCCATGGTTTAATGGAACGCCTCATGCTTCCGCTTCTGATGGGCCAGCGGGGCGAAGGTCCTTTCGGGAGGGCTCTTCATGCCGGAGCTTTTCCACCGCTATCCGGGCAACCCGATCCTGACTGCTGCGGACTGGCCGTATCCGGCGAACGCAGTGTTCAACCCGGGGGCCACCTGGTTGAACGATGAGGTGCTCCTGCTGGTTCGGGTGGAGGATTTCCAAGGCCTCTCCCATCTCACCGTCGCCCGCAGCCCCGATGGGCGGAGCGGGTGGAGGGTGGATCCCGAACCCACCCTGATCCCAGATCCCCTGCGCCATCCAGAGGAGTTCTGGGGGATCGAGGATCCCCGCATCGTCTTCCTGGAGGAGGAAGGGCTGTATGCGGTGACCTATGTCGCCTATTCCCGGGGCGGCCCGCTCGTCGCCCTGGCCACGACGGCGGATTTCAAAACCTTCCACCGGCTGGGCCCTATCCTGCCTCCAGAGGACAAGGATGCCAGCCTGTTCCCCCGTCGGTTCAGGGGGCGCTGGGCGATGATCCACCGCCCGATGCCAACCGTGCATGGCTCCCGCCCCAACATCTGGATCTCGTTCTCCCCGGATCTGCGCCACTGGGGAGACCACACGGTGATCATCGAGGCGCGTCCGGGCGGCTGGTGGGACTCCGATCGGGTCGGCCTGGGGCCTCAGCCGATCGAGACGCCGGAGGGATGGCTCATCCTTTACCACGGTGTCCGCCAGACCGCTGCTGGCCGGATCTACCGGGTGGGGATGGCCTTGCTGGATCTTGAGGACCCCCGCAAGGTGATCCGGCGGAGCTCTGAGTGGATCTTCGGCCCCCAGGCCCTCTACGAGCGGGTGGGGGATGTGCCCAACGTGACGTTCCCGTGCGGCGCAGTCGTGGACCCACGCTCGGGGGAGCTTTTGATGTATTACGGCGCGGCGGACACGTGCGTTGCCATGGCATCGGCCCCGCTCCAACGGCTCCTGGATTATCTGAAACAGGCGTCGATGTGACGGCGGGAGGGGCCGGGTCGTTTCCCTCGAGCCCAATAAGGCCGGAGGCGGGAGATGACCCTCCCGCGCGGACTGTGAGGTGGAAGGGAGATGGAAGCTGGGATCCGTGTGGCGCTGGTGGGAACGTATGTGCCCCGGCGGTGCGGGATCGCCACGTTCACCCATGACCTGGCCGGGGCGCTGGCGGAGGCTCAGGGGCAACCCCTGGGCCGTTCGGAGGAGGTGAGGGTGGTTGCCCTCACCAACCCGCCCTATCGCTACGCCTATGGCCCGGAGGTGGCCTTCGAAATCCGCGATGAGGTCGTGGAGGATTATCGGGCGGCCGCCGATTATCTGAACGGGGCGCCTATCGATTTGGTCTGCCTCCAGCACGAATACGGGATCTTTGGGGGGCCAGACGGCGCCTACGTCCTCGATCTGGTCAAGGGCTTGCGCAAGCCGCTGGTGGTCACCCTCCACACCGTCCTTTACGAGCCGTCGGAGAGCCAGCGGCGGATTCTAGTCGACCTCATCCGCCGGGCGGATCGGGTGGTGGTGATGACGGAGCGCGCCCGCCAGTTCCTGGTGGAGCGCTATGGGGTGCCGGCGGAGCGGATCGCGCGGATCGACCACGGGGCGCCAGCGGTGCCCTTCGAGGACCCTGCGCCCTATAAGGCCCGCCTGGGCTTGAGCGGGCGGAAGGTGCTGCTCACCTTCGGGCTCATCAGCCCCAACAAGGGCATCGAGGTCATGATCGAGGCCATGAAAGCCCTCGTCCTACGGCACCCGGATCTCCTCTATTTGATCGTCGGGGCGACTCATCCCGAGGTTCGCCGCCGGTTCGGCGAATCCTACCGCCGGTTTTTGGAGGGGGAGATCGCCCGGGCGAAGCTGCGGGATCACATCCACCTGGTGGATCGCTACCTGGATCGGGAGGAGCTGATCGCGTTCCTGATGGCGGCGGATATTTACGTCGCGCCATATCTGGCGCGGGAGCAGATCGTCTCCGGCACGCTGACCTATGCCCTGGCTTGTGGGAAAGCCATTGTCTCTACGCCCTCGTGGTATGCAGAGGAGATCCTTGGGGAGGGTCGGGGTGTGCTGGTGCCCTTCCAGGATCCGGCGGCGATGGCCCAGGCCCTGGATCGCCTGCTCTCCAACCCGGAGGAGCGGGAGCGGCTGCGCCGCGCCGCCTACGAGCGAGGACGGGAGATGGCGTGGCCCGTCGTCGGCCGTCGCTACCTGGATCTATTCCGGGAGGTGCTGGAGCGCCCACGGGTCGCGGGCCGTCCGGCGTGGCTTCCCGCGCGCCCGTCGCGGTGGCCCCCGGTGCGCCTGGAGCACCTGCGCCGGCTCACCGACGAGACCGGCCTGCTCCAGCACGCCCGCGGGACGATCCCGGACCGCCGGTTCGGTTACTGCACCGACGACAACGCCCGGGCGCTGTTGTTGGTGACGCGGGAGTGGGCCCGGCGCCAGGATCCCTCCTGCCTCCCGCTGATGCGGATTTACCTCGCGTTCCTGAACCACGCGTGGAACCCGGAGGCTGCGCGGTTCCGAAATTTCATGGGATACGACCGGCGCTGGCTGGATGAAGGAGGGTCGGAGGACGCCCACGGCCGGGCGCTCTGGGCGCTGGGCGAGGCGATCGCCTTCGGGCCGGCGGAGATCCAGACGGTCGCCATGGCGTTGTTCCAGGAGGCATGGCCGGCGAGCCAGGCCTTCCAGCACCCGCGGCCCTGGGCGTATGCGGTGCTGGGGGGTCTCGGCGCGCTGGAGCGGTTCCCAGGCGATCTCCGCCTGCGGGAAGCGGTGGCGGAGCTGGCCCGCCGTCTGGACGACCGCTTCCGCGCGCATGCCCGTCCGGATTGGCCCTGGTGCGACGAGGTGGTCACCTATGACAACGGGATCCTCCCCGCCGCGCTGATTGCGGCCGGCCATCGCCTGGGGGAACCGGGGTGGATCGCGCGGGGCCTCGACGTCCTGCGCTGGCTGGTGGAGATCCAAACCGATCCTCAAGGGGGCCATTTCGCCTGGATCGGCAACCGGGGGTGGTTCCCCTATGGCGGGCAGAAGGCCCGGTTCGCCCAGCAGCCTTTAGAGGGAGCGGCCATGGCGGAGGCGGCGGCCCGGGCCTGGGAGGCTACTCAAGATGGGACGTGGCTGGAGGTCATCGAGCGGTGCATAGAGTGGTTCTTAGGCTGGAATGATCGCGGCTGCACATTGGCGGATCCGAGGACAGGCGGGTGCCGGGACGGGCTGGAGCCCCACGGAGCCAGTTTCCATCAGGGAGCGGAGTCCACGCTGGCCTGGCTGCTTACCCTCAACTTGGCCCATCGGATTAGGGCCCCGGCCTTCGAAACGGCAAGGGTGGGTTGACGTTCTATTGGCCTTCCCATACAATTCGAGCGGATCTTTCCACGGTCCGGACCATCCCCTTCAGGATGAGGTGAGATCGGATGCCGGCCCTGTCACCGGTTCAGCTGTTGCTGTTGATCGGCGGCGTGCTCCTGGCCACGCTGATCCTGGGGGCTCTGCTGGCAGCCCTCATGGCCTGGTTGACCCGGGAGGTCCAGGCAGCCTATGGGCAGGCTCCGGCGGCGCCGGCGAAAGCGCCTGCGGCGGCGGAGGCTCCGGCGGCTCCGCCCCAGCGGATCGGCCCGTGGCCTTTCGTGATCAGCGGCCTCGCCCTGGTGGTGGTCTTGGGGGTGATCGTTTCCTCCGTCTCCCACGTCGGGGGCGCCTCCCCAGAGGGGGGCGCCGCCCATTCGACGCCGTCTGCGGTGGCTGGCGGATCCACGCTGTCCGGGGATCCGGAGCGGGGGAAGGAGAAGTTTCAGGGCACGTGCGCTTCATGCCACGGGGCGGATGCGAAGGGGCTGCCCGGGCTGGGGAAAGATCTGACGACCAGCGCCTTTGTGCAGCAGCAGACCGACGCCCAGCTCCTGGAGTTCATCAAGCGGGGGCGGCCGGCGACGGATCCGGCGAACACCACCGGAGTGGATATGCCGCCGCGGGGCGGTAACCCTGCCTTGACGGATCAGGATCTCATGGACATCATCGCCTTCATCCGTACCTTCAACCCCCATCAGCCGTGAGGTGGGGCAGCCGCCGATCCGGACGGCGGGGCATCGGTCTCTTGAGGGGATGGATTCGGCGGATGGGGATGCCCGGGCCTGGAACGATGGCCCTTGCCAGGGCGGGTGGATCCTGTTAAAATCAGCATGCGGACGCGCCCGTAGCTCAGCCTGGATAGAGCGTTGCCCTGCGGAGGCAAAGGTCGCAGGTTCAAATCCTGCCGGGCGCGCCACAGGGCGCCAGCCGGGGCCGCCCATCGGCGGCCCCGGCTGGTTTCTATCGGGCGCGCTCCAGACGCTCATGAGGGGCGTAGAGGATGTTGGCGGCATATCGGGAGTGGGCTTCCGAGCAGGTGCGGCGGGCCTTGGAGGCCATGGGTCTTCCCGCGCCTTCGACGCTGGAATGGCGCGATCTCCCCTTCGCTTACACCTGGGGCATGGCCACCCCGGTGGCGATGCAGCTGGCCGCCCAGGAGAAGAAGACCCGCCCCGACCTGGACGTCCCCGCCCGGGCGCAGGAGATCGCCCAACGCCTGGCGGAGCGCCTGCAGGAGGCGCTGGGAGGGGATCCGCGCTTCGAGCGGGTGGAGGCTGTGCGGGGCTATCTGAACCTCTACTTCAACCCCTCCCAGGTGGCCCGATCGATCATCGAGGCCGTCCTCCGGGAGGGACCGGATTACGGCCGGGGGGCGCCGAAGGACGAGCGGGTGATGGTGGAGTTCTCCCAGCCCAACACCCATAAGGCCTTTCACGTCGGCCATCTGCGCAACGCTGTCTTGGGCGACGCCCTCTCCCGTATCCTGGACTTCGCAGGCTTCGAGGTGATCCGCGCCACTTACCCCGGGGACATTGGGGCCCATGTGATCAAATGCCTGTGGGGCTATCTGCGCTTCCATCGGGGGGAGGAACCCCCGGAGCGGCGGGGTGCATGGCTCGGCCAGGTCTACGCGGAGGCGGAGGCCCGCCTGGAGGAGGCGGAGGCCTACCGTCGGGAGGTCGTCCGCTTCCTGCTGGGCGCCTTCCGGCAAGAAGGGGTGACGCCCTGGGCGCGGGAGTTCCTGTTGGATCGTCTTTCGGAGGCCCTGGCGGCCCATGCCGCCTCCGGGCCCATCGGCCGGAAGGACGCCGCGGCCCTGATCCGGGCGATGGCCCTGGGGGAGCTTCCGGATCTGGACGCCATCGTGGACAAGGACTGGTTGTGGTCGCTTTGGGAATCCATGGGCCAGTGGCTGGAGGAGTTGGCGGAGAAGGCGCAGGGCCGACGGGGGAAGGGCGGGGAGGCGGATCGCCAGGCGGTGGCGGCCCTGCGGGCCCGATACCAATCCATCGGCCATCGCCCGGAGGAGTGGAACTACGAGAAGGAGATCCGGGCGCTCTTCGCCCGCTGGGAGGCGCGGGACCCCGAGCTGGTGGAGCTGTGGCGGCGGACCCGCGAGTGGAGTCTCGAGGAGTTCCGCCGCATCTACGAAGAGCTGGACATCGCGTTCGATGTCTGGTTCTTCGAGAGCGAGGTGGAGGAGGAAGGCAAGCGGATCGTGGAGGAGCTGATCGCGAAGGGCATCGCCACGGACCTTCGCCCGCACGGCCCCGTGGTGGTGGAGATCGACCGTTTGCTGGGCCAGGAAGGGAAAGAAGAGTATCGCACCCTCGCGATCCTGCGCAGCGACGGGACCACCCTGTATTCCACGAAAGATCTTGCCCTGGCCAAGCGCAAATTCGAGCAGTATCGCATCGATCGCTCCATCTACGTCGTGGACGTCCGTCAGTCGCTCTACTTCAAGCAGATCTTCAAGATCCTGGAGCTGTGGG
>JBEPYX010000084.1:0-6953 GCA_041641155.1 Thermoflexus sp. | reverse complement strand
GGCTCCGCGGCGCGCCGGCGAATACCATGAGCGCCTGGCGAGTCATGTAGAAGGCGGTGAGCAAGGCCGCCGCCAGCAGAAGCCCATACGCAGCCGTCGCCCATCCGCCGGCCCCGCTCAGGGCGGCCAGGATCTCGTCCTTGCTCCAGAAGCCTGCCAACGGCGGCAGGCCGGCCAGCGCCGCCGCCCCGATCGCATACGTCCACGCCGTCACCGGCATGCGCTGCGCCAGCCCACCCATCCGGCGCATATCGTTGGGATCGAAGGGATGAGGCCCACCGTGGTGGCGGTGGGCGTGCTCCAGGGCGTGGATGACCGAACCCGCCCCCAGGAAGAGCAGGGCCTTGAAGAAGGCGTGGGTGCCCAGGTGGAAGATGGCCGCCGCCGAGGCCCCCGCCCCCGCGGCCGCCACCATATAGCCCAGCTGGGAGATCGTCGAGAAGGCCAGCACCCGCTTGATGTCGAACTGGCCGATGGCGATCAAGGCCGCCCACAGGGCGGTCGCCGCCCCGATGAGGACGATCACGGCTTGGGCCAAGGGCGCCGACGCGAAGAGCGGATGGGCCCGGGCGATCAGATACACCCCGGCCGTCACCATCGTCGCGGCGTGGATCAGGGCGGAGACCGGCGTGGGGCCGGCCATGGCGTCGGGCAGCCAGACGTACAGGGGGATCTGGGCGCTCTTGCCCGTCACGCCGGCGAACAAAAGCAGGGCGATCAGGGTGACCACCCCCGCCCCCACCGCGTGGCGCTCCACCGCCTCAAAGATCGGTCCGTAGCGGAACGTGCCGAAGGTCCAGAACAGCAACAGCAAGCCCAGGGTGAAGCCGAAATCCCCAATGCGGTTCACGATAAACGCCTTGCGGCCCGCCCAGGCGTTGTAGGGGGACTCGAACCAGAAGCCGATCAGGAGATATGAGCAGAGCCCCACCAGCTCCCAGCCCACGAAGAGCACGAGGAAGTTGTCGGCCAGCACGAGGAGGAGCATGGAGGCCAGGAATAAATTCAAAAACATGAAAAAGTGGCGGATGCGGGGGTCGCCGGCCATGTAGCCGATGGAGTAGATATGGATCAGCGTCCCCACCGAGGTCACGATCAAGGCCATCGCGGTGGAGAGGGGATCGATCCGCAGCCCCACATCCACAGCGAGGGGCGGAACGGCCGCCCAGCGGTAGAGGGCGATCTCCACCAGCCGGGCCTCCGGCGGACGGGACAGCAGGGCGGCAAAGACCAGGGCCGACATCCCGAAAGACGCCGCCGCGGCCGCCGAGGCCACGACCCCGACCGTCCGCTCCTGGGTCTGGCCGGTCGAGGCCAGGTTGATCAGGAAGCCCAGCAACGGGAAGGCGATGATCAGCCATGACCATCCGAACAGCGCGTCCATCCCGATGCTCCTTGGAGGAACGGTTTCCGCCACTGATCCCGGCCGCCCCCCTACCCGCGCAGGCCGCTGAGCTCATCCACGTTGGTGGTCTGCTTCGTGCGGAAGATGGCGACCATCAGGGCGAGGCCCACCGCGACCTCCGCGGCGGCTACCGTCAACACAAAGAAGATCGCGAGCTGCCCTTCCAGGAGGCCGCGGTAGCGGGAGGCGGCCACAAAGGCCAGGCCCGCTGCGTTCAACATCAGCTCCACGCACATAAAGACGATCAGCGCGTTCCGGCGGATCAGGAACCCCACCGCACCGATCCCGAAGAGAAGAGCGCTGAGGGCCAGGTAATGGGCCAGCGTGACCATCATCGTCCCTCCGATCGGGGATCCCGGGCCAACACCACAACGCCCACGATGGCGATGAGCAACAGGATCGAGGCGATCTCAAAGGGGAGGGCGTAGGTGGTCAGCAACCGAGCCCCGATCGCCGAGGGGTCCCCGTGCGGGGCCGGTGGGCTCCCCGCGGGCGCGAGGCCCGCCGGGGCCCGGAGGAACGCGAAGAGCGCCCCCGCGATCAGGGCCGCCCCCAGCGCGACGGCCAGGGGGATCTGCCCGCGGAGACCCGGGGTCCCCCCCACCCGCTCCGCCCCCAGCATCATGATCACGAACAGAAAGAGGACCATCACCGCGCCGGCGTAGACGGCGATCTGCACCATAGCCAGGAACGGGGCGCCCAACAACAGATAGAAAACCGCCACCACGACCAGGTTCAGCACCAAAAACAGGGCGCTGTGCACCGCGTTCCGCGTGATCACCATGGCCAACGCGGTAGCCACCGCGATCCCTGCCAGCAGATAAAACGCCATTAACTCCCCCAAAAGAACCTCCGCGGGAAGAAGATCGGCGGGAGGGGGCGGCCGGCGCTCAGCCATCCCCTCACACCGGCTCGTTCACCAGCCCCTCCTCCCAGATCGAGCGCGTGCGCAGGGCCGGATCCGTGGTCCGCTGGGGCGTGCCGGGGACGCCAGGCGGCGGCGGCACGAGCAGCTGCTCCTTGGTGACGATGAAAGATTCCCGCGTGTAACCCGAAGGCGGGATCTTATCCGTGAGGACGATCGCGTTGGTGGGGCAGGCATCCTCACAGTAGCCGCAGAAGATGCAGCGCAGCAGGTTGATCTCGTAGACCTTTGCGTAGCGCTCGCCGGGGGAGTAGCGCTCCTCATCCGTGTTCTCCCCCGCCTCGACGTAAATGGCGTCCGCGGGGCAGGCCGCGGCGCACAGCGCACACCCGATGCAACGCTCCAGCCCGTTGCTGTATCGGCGCAGCTCATGCACCCCCCTGAACCGCACCCGCAGCGGCCGCTTCACCTCGGGGTAAGGATACGTCACCGGGCCGCGCAGGTTCGTCTGCACGAACTCCTGGAGGGTGGTCAGCAATCCCCGGAACAATTCGGTCACCATCGGATCACCTCGCGTTCAGGCCGTCAGGGCGATGGCCACCGCTGTCCCCATCACATTCGCCAGGGATAGCGGCAGCAACACTTTCCACCCCAAACCCATCAGTTGGTCGTATCGGATGCGGGGCAACGTGGCCCGGATCCAGATCATCACGAAGATCAGGAAGACCACTTTGATGGTGAAGTAAACAACCCCCAGGGCAGGATAGAGGTCCACAAAGGGTCCCAGGTATCCGCCCAGGAAGAACGTGGTCATCAGGGCGCTGAAGCCGATCATCTTCACGTATTCAGCCATGAAGAAAAGAGCGAACTTCATGCTGCTGTATTCCGTCAGATAGCCGGCCGTCAGCTCCTGCTCCGCCTCCACCAGGTCGAAGGGCGCCCGCTTGACCTCCGCCAGGCCGGTAATGAAGAAGATGATCGCCGCCAGCGGCTGGTAGAAAATCAACCACCCGCCCCGCTGAACCTCCACGATCCCGCTCACTTGAAGGGTCCCCGCCGTCAGCACCACGCTCACGATGGCCAGCCCCATCGCCAGCTCGTAGCTGATCATCTGGGCGGAGGCCCGGATGCCGCCCAGCAGGGCGTATTTGTTGTTCGAGGCCCAGCCGGCCAGGGTGATCCCATAGACGCTGATGGATGTGATGGCCACGATGTAGAGGACACCCACGTTGACATCGGTCAGCTGCAAGCGGGTCCGGTAGCCGAACAGGGTGAGCTCCGGCCCGAAGGGGATGACTGCGAAGATCAGGAGGACCGGGATCAGGGTGATCAACGGCGCCAGCACGAACAGGGGACGATCGGCGTAGGCCGGGATGAAGTCCTCCTTGAAGAGCAGTTTCACGGCGTCGGCCAGGGGCTGGAGCAACCCATACGGCCCCGCGCGGTTCGGGCCGATCCGAGCCTGGAAATCCGCGATCAGCTTGCGCTCGGCCAAGGTGAGATAGGCGAAGCCGGCCAGGAGGAGCAGAACGAGGATGACGCTCTTGATGGCGGCTTCAACGAGGAAGGGCGCCATCTCCCACCTCCACCCGGAGCGCGACGGGGAGCTCCTCCACGACGGCGGCGCGGGGCACCCGGCTCGCTGGGACCAGGATCCCATACGGCGGGGCGGCAGGATCGAGGACCACAGGCAGGTGAACCTCCTGACCGTTCACCCGTATGGCCGCCGGCTGGCCTGCCTCGAGCTGAAGCCGCCGGGCGGTCTCCGGATGGACCCCCGCCGCCAACGGGACCATCCGTTGACGCAGGTGCGGCGTGCGCGCGATCAGCGTCCCTTCGTGATAGAGCCGGCGGCTTGGGATCGCCAACAGCGTCCCCTCGGCGGGGATCTCCGGGGCTTTCCAGGCCAACGGCCAGCGCGCCTCAGGGGCCTCGGCCTCGGAGGGCCAGACCCGACCCAACCCCCCGGTGTTCGGCCGCGCCGTCCCGCCGAAATATAGATCCCGCGAGGTCCCCACCGGCGGCCACTGGGGCTGCGTCCAGGCCAGCGCCCCGTAATCCATCCCCGCATAGCGCGGGATCGTGCGGGCGATCTCATCCATAACCGCCTCGGGGGAGAGGTAAAGCCAGCGCCGGCCCAGGCGGAGGGCCAGGGCGACGAAGATCTCCCAATCCGCCCGGGCCTCCCCGATCGCCGGGATCGCCTTGTAAAACCGCTGCACCCGACGCGCGGCGTTGGTGAAAGTCCCGTCCCGCTCCGCCCAGGACTGGGCCGGCAACACGACGTCGGCGGCGCGGGCAGTCTCGGTGAGGAAGAGGTCCTGCACCACTAGGAAGCCCGCCCGCGGCATCGGTCGCCCGTCGCCCAGGGGATCCGCCCCGACCACATACAGCAGGGGGACCTCCTCCGGGAGCGGGCGGACGCCGATGAAATCGAGCGCCCCTTGGGTGTTGACGTGAGGCCAGAGGGGAAGCAACCCGTTGTTGGGGCGGCCCACATGGCCGGTGAGGGCCAGGAGGTTCGCCGCCATCCCGACGAAGGCCTCCCCATCCGCCACCCCCTCCCGGCCGAAGAGGAAGACCACCTCCTGCGCCTCGGCCACCGCCCGGGCGAACGCCTGCAGCGGCTCCACTGGCACGCCCGTCCGGCGGCAGATCTCGTCCATCGGATATCCCTGCACGCCTTCCCGCAGGCGCTCTAAACCCTCCAGCCGGGACAGGGCCTCAGGCGCGATCCGTCCTTCCTCCAGCAGCACCCGCAGCACCCCGATCAGCACCAACGCCTCGGTCCCGAAGCGATATCGGAGAATGAGGTGGGCGTAGCGCTCAGCCTTCTGGGGCTTGCCTCCCGCCACGATCAACCGGGCGCCCCGGCGCACCGCGCCCCGGACCCGCAGGAACCCGATGGGGGCCTCCTCCTCGAGATCCCCCGCCATCACCACGATCAAGCTTCCCGGCCCCATCCGCCCGAAATCCGTGCCGACCCCCACGCCGTAGCGGGCCACCCACTCACCGCCGAAGACGGGGGGATCCATGGTGATCCACGAGGACCCCAGCACCTCCTCGAACAGACGCCGGAACAGATACAGATCCTCATTCGGGAGGCGATCGCCGATGAGGCCCGCCGCCTGGGCGCCCGCCCGCTGCAGGGCCTCGGCCACCCGATCCAGGGCCTCCTCCCAGGAGGCCGGGACGAGCGCGCCGTCCCGCCGCACCAGGGGCTGCTGTAGACGGTCCCCCGCCGTGGCGAAGTGGTGCACGAAGCGGCCCTTGTCGCAGATCCAGATCTCGTTGACCTCCTCGTGCTGACGGGGCATCACCCGCATGATGTCCCAGCCTCCCTTGCGGGCCGACGGGCGGACATCCAGGGTGATGTTGCAGCCCACGGGGCAATGCGGGCAGATGCTGGGGATCGGCGTCATCTCCCACGGCCGGGCTCGGAACCGGAAGTCCGTGGTGGTCAGAGCGCCCACCGGACAGATGTCGGTGGTGTTCCCTGAGAAATAGCTGGCGAAGGGCGGGTCGGAGAACGTGATGATCTCCATGCCTCGCCCGCGGTCGGAGAACCCGAGCACGGGATCGTCGGCGATCTCCTCTTGGAAGCGGATGCACCGGCCGCACAGGATGCACCGCTCCCGGTCCAGGATGATCAGCTCCCCCAAAGGCACCCGCTTCTCCAGATGCATCTTGTCCGCGTAGTCGAAGCGGGATTCCGCCGGCCCGAAGCGTATGGTGAGGTTTTGGAGAGGACATTCCCCGCCCTTGTCGCAGATCGGGCAATCCAAGGGATGGCTGGTCAACAGGAACTCCAGGATCGCCCGTTGGGCCTCCCGGACCTGGAGGGTGTTGGTGCGCACGACCATGCCTTCCGCCACCCGGGTGGTGCACGCCGTCTGCAGGCGGGGCATCCACTGCACCACGGGGCGCCCCTCCTCGTCCAGCACCGGCTGCCGGGTCTGAGGATCCATCCGGATGGTCCCCACCTCCACCAGGCACATCCGGCACATCCCCGCCGGCTCCAGCTTCGGGTGATAACAGAACACCGGGATATCGATCCCCGCCCGCTTGGCGGCGTCCACCACCAGCGTGCCGGCCGGCACCTCCAGCGGGCGGCCGTCGATCACGATCCGCACCGTTCCTGCCATCCGAGCACCTCTTGGAAGGGATCCGTCCCTGGCGGATTCCCCGAGATCAGGATCGCCCCACGTTCAGACGGGCCTCGGGCTGGGTTGCGAGCGGCCCATCTGCTCGATCGCATCTACCGGATCTCCGAGAAGAGCGTCTCAGATCCACCGAACTTCGTCCACCGTGCAATCCTCGCTCCATGCGAGGGGAGCGCAGGCCACGGGTCGTCATTTCCCCAGCGAACGCTTGCGCCTTCCGTGGGGAGGTTGCCGGTAGATCCTCGCGCCTGTGCGCCTATCCGACGGGCACCTCGGCCGGCGCCTCGACCGCCTGCCGGAGATACGCCTCATATTCCTTCCGGAAATGCCTCAGGCTGGAGAGCACCGGGCTGGTGGCGAAGTCTCCCAGCGGGCACAGCGTCTTGCCCGCCATCTGGCGGGCGATGCTCTCCAAGAGGCTCAGATCCTGCGGCCGCCCCCGCCCGGCGATCAGCCGTTCGTAGACCCGGCGCAGCCAGTAGGTGCCCTCCCGACACGGGGTGCATTTGCCGCACGACTC
>JBEPYX010000083.1:0-6968 GCA_041641155.1 Thermoflexus sp. | reverse complement strand
GCCTTGCGGGCCCGCCGAAGGCCCGGCTTCTTGCGCTCCTTCTCCCGCGGATCGCGGGTGAGCATGCCGTGCGCTTTCAACAGGGGGCGCAGGCCCGGATCGATCGCCAGCAGCGCCCGGGCCAACCCCAGGCGGACCGCCCCGGCCTGGCCGGTGAGGCCACCTCCCTCCACCTTCACCGTGACGTCCAGCTTCCCCTCCATCCCCGCCAGGCGGAGCGGCTCGAGCAGGTGATGGAGATCCTGTTCGCGGACGAAGTAGTCCTGAAGTGGCTTGTTGTTGACGATGAAGATGCCGTTTCCGCCCGTGTAGAGCCGGACGCGGGCCACCGCCCGCTTCCGCCGGCCGAGGCCCTCCACATACGGACGACCTTTGAACGCCTCGAAAGTAATCCCTTCCACGACGACGGCCATCGCTGCTCCTTTCGCTTCCGATCGATGGTGAGAAGCGGATCGCCCCTTCACAGGGGGAGCGGCTTCGGCTGCTGGGCCTGATGGGGATGCTCCGGCCCGGCGTAGACTTTCAACTTCTTCAGCATGCGCCGTCCCAAACGGTTCTTGGGCAGCATCCCCCACACCGCCTTCTCGATCACCCGCTCCGGATGGGTTTGCAACATCCGACGAAGCGGGATCTCCCGCAAGCCGCCGGGATACCCGCTGTGGCGATAATAGACCTTCTGCGCCAGATGGCGGGGGTGCACCGCCACCTGGGCCGCATTGATCACGATGACGTAATCCCCGCAATCCTGGGAAGGATCGAAGTAAGGCTTGTGCTTGCCCCGAAGGATGCTGGCGATCCGGCTTGCCAGCCGCCCCAGGTTCTGGCCGGCCGCATCTACGATCCACCATTCCGCCCGGATATCGGCCGGCTTGGTCACATAGGTCTTCACGGCGCCTCCTCCCGAGCAAGGTTCCTCCCACTCCCGGCGGGCCGCTCACAGCTGGATGCGGCCCGGCAGAAACAGCGGGGGGGGCGGGATTGAAATCCGATCGTAACGGGCCCCGACGAAATACAGGCCATGGGGGGGAGCCGGCGCGCTCGCCGGGTAAGCCCGGGGGCGGTCCAGGTAAGCGCGGGCCGCCTCCGGATCGGAGGCCCCCCGGCCGACGGCGACCAGCACGGCCGCCATGATGCGCACCATGTGATACAGAAAGGCATCCGCTTCGATCTCAAAGGCCACCCAGCTGCCGTCCGCCGCTACCGTGGTCCTTCGGACCTCCCGAACGGTGTTTTGGCCCTTGGGGGGGCGTCCGAAGGCACCAAAGTCGTGGCGCCCCACCCAGAAGGCGGCTGCCTGCCGCATCGCCTCCACGTCCAGGGCCCCGGGCACATGCCACGCCAGCCGTCGCCCGAACGGATCCCGCCAGGGCCCGTTGTAGATGAGATAGCGATAGATACGGGCGCGCGCTTCCCGGCGCGGATGGAAATCCGACGGCGCCTCCCCCAGCGCCCAGACGGTGATATCGGGCGGCAGGAGGGCGTTCAAGGCGCGCTGGAGATCGGCCAGGGAATGCCGCCACGGGAGATCGAAGGCGACCACTTGGCCCAGGGCGTGAACCCCTGCGTCGGTACGGCCGGCCCCACGCACCTGAACCGGGGCTCCCGCCAGCCGGCCCAACGCGGACTCCAGGATCCCCTGGATCGTGGGCTCGTGGGCGGGCGCCAACCGCTGGAACCCCCGGTAGGCTGTGCCCTCATACGCGATGGCCGCCCAGATCCGCATCGCATCCGGGCCCCGTGGCCGCGCCGATCGGCTTCACTCCTGAACCAGCTCCAGGCGCGCCATGGGCGCTGCGTCCCCACGGCGGAACCCCAGTTTGTAGATCCGGGTGTAGCCGCCGTTCCGGTCTTTGTACCGCGGCGCGATCTCATCGAAGAGCTTCTTGACCACCTCCCGGCCGTAGAGGCGGGCGGCCGCCAGCCGCCGCGCGGCCACCTGCTTGGAAGGGTCCTCCAGGGCCCGCTTGGCCAGCGTGATCAACCGCTCGGCGTAGCCCTGGACAAACTCCGCCTTGGCCTCCGTGGTCTCGATCGCCCCATGCAGGAACAGCTGCGTGGCCAAGTTGCGAGCCAGGGCCTCCCGATGATCCTTGTCCCGGCTCAGAGTCTTCCCGGCGACTCGATGGCGCATGGTCAGGCCTCCTCCGCTTCCTCCGCCGGCTGCGGCAGGTCCTCCAGCTTCAGAAAGCCCCGCTCGATCAGGCGCTCCCGCAGCTCCTCCAGGGACTTGGCCCCGAAGTTGCGGATGGAGAGCAGCGCCTCCTCCCCCTGATACAACAGCTCCAGGACCTGGCCCACCGTAGTGATGCCCGCGCGCCGCAGCGGGTTGATCACCCGCGCGCTCAGCTCCAGGCTCTCCAGGGACGTCTCATACGCCTGGGGCGGGATCATCTGACGCACCGGCTCGGGCGGGGCCTCCACCACCTCCGGCCCCACGAACTCCGAAATGAGGGAGAAGTGCTGCATCAACAGGCGGGCAGCCTCGATCAGGGCCTCCTTGGGCCCCATCGTCCCATCCGTCCAGATCTCCATCACCAGCCGATCGTAAGTGGTCCGCTGCCCCACCCGGGCTCGGTCGATCTCAAAGGTACAACGGCGCACGGGGCTGAAGATCGCGTCCACGGGGATCTCCCCGATCGCCAGACGGCCTCGCTCCTCCGCCGGCGAATACCCCCGCCCGCGCTCCACGGTCATCTCGATCTCCAGGCGAGCTCGGTCATCCTCCACAGTGAATAGGTAAAGATCTGGGTTCACGATCTCGACCTCGGGCGGGCATTGGATATCGGCGGCCGTGACCACCCCCTCGCCGGCCACCTCCAAGCGCAGGCGCGCCGGCCCGTCGCCGTAGAGCTTCATTCGAAGCTGCTTGATGTTCAAGATGATCTGGATCACATCCTCCCGGACACCCGGGATGGTGGAGAACTCGTGGGGCACATCGGTGATCCGGATGCTGGTCACCGCGGCCCCTGGCAGCGAGCTCAGAAGCACCCGCCGGAGGGCGTTTCCGATAGTCGTCCCATATCCCTGCTCCAGCGGGCTGATGACGAAGCGTCCATAGGATTGGGTCAAGATCTCCGCCTCCACCTTCGGCAGAACCAGCGTCACACCCGCCACAAAAGCCTCCTTTGCCACTGGATCGAAACGGGAGCGGGCTGCGGCGGGACGCCTTCGGCCCCGCCAGAGCCCGCCCTCCGATCAGCGCGAGTAGAACTCCACGATCAGATGCTCCTGAACCCGTGTGTCGATCTCCTCCCGGACCGGCAGGCGGAGCACCTGACCGGACATATCCCGGGGGTTAAGCTGCAGCCAGGGCGGCGGGCGATGGCTCTCCAACCGCTCCGCGATTTCCTTGAAGTAGGGCTTGTCCCGGCTGACCTCCCGCACCCGGATGATATCGCCCGGCTTCACCTGATACGAAGGGATGTCCACCTTGCGGCCATTGACCTCGAAATGGCCGTGGCGGACCAGCTGCCGCGCCTGGGCCCGCGAGGTGGCGAACCCGAGGCGGTATACCACGTTGTCCAGCCGGCGCTCCAGCAGGATGAGCAGCAGGGCGCCCGTCATCCCACGGGCGTGTTGGGCGATCTCGAAATAGCGCCGGAACTGACGCTCCAGCACACCGTAGATCCGGCGCAGCTTCTGCTTCTCCCGCAACTGGAGCCCGTAATCGGAAGGCCGGCTCCGCCGAAACTGCAGCTCCCGGCCGTGCTGGCCAGGGGGGTAATTCCGCCGCTCAATCGCGCATTTGGGCGTGAAGCATCGCTCTCCCTTCAGGTAAAGCTTTTCCCCCTCCCGCCGGCACAACCGACAAACTGGTCCGATGTAACGCGCCATCCGTTCCTCCTCACCGGGATCTCGCTTGGTTCGATTTGTCACACGCGGCGCTTCGATGGCGGCTTACAGCCGTTGTGCGGGATGGGCGTGACATCCGTGATCGAACGGATCTTCAAGCCCATGGCGTGCAAAGCGCGCAGGGCAGCCTCCCGCCCTGGCCCAGGGCCGTTGATGAACACATCGATCTCCCGCACTCCCATATCCATCGCCTTGCGGGCGGCCTGTTCCGCCGCGAGGCGCGCCGCGTAGGGAGTGCTCTTCTTCGAGCCTTTGTACCCGATGGTTCCCCCACTCGCCCAGGTCAGGGTATCCCCATTGGGATCCGTGACAGTGACGATGGTATTGTTGAAGGTGGCGTGGATGTACACGTGCGCTCGCGTCACATTCTTCCGCGTTTTACGACCGCCCCTTGAACCGCGCGCCATCGATGCCTCCCTCTGAAACGGATCGCTTAACGAAAACGATGAAAGATCGCCGCCGGCCTCGTGGAGCCCCTCTCCGCGCTCCTCGGGAGGTCTCCGCCAAGCCGGAAGCGTAAGGAAGCCAGAAAGGGCGGTGGTGTCGCCCCGGGTTGGATCACTTCTTCTTAGCGCCACGCTTGCGGCCGCGGCCGGGCACCGTCTTCCGCGGCCCCTTCCGGGTGCGGGCGTTCGTCCGGGTCCGCTGGCCACGGACGGGCAGGTTCATCTTATGCCGCAGGCCGCGGTAGCATCCGATGTCGATCAGCCGCTTGATGTTCATCGCGATCTCGCGCCGCAGATCGCCCTCCACTTTGTAGTTCCGCTCGATCGTCTCGCGAAGGAGGTTCACCTCGCTCTCGGTCAGATCCTTCACCCGCTTGTCCGGGCTCACCCCGGTCTGCTGAAGGATCTTCCGGGACAGCGAGCGGCCGATCCCGAAAATATAGGTGAGGGCGATCTCCACCCGCTTGTCTCGGGGCAACTCCACCCCAGCAATCCGCGCCATCCGCTTCCTCCTCTCTTTAAGTCTGCCCGGGAATGAAGGACTCGAGGGACCAGGCGGTGTCTTCGGGATGGATGCACCCTGGCCAGCCCGCCCTCAGCGTTCAGCCCTGCCGCTGCTTGTGCTTAGGGTTCTCGCAGATCACCCGAACCACGCCCTTGCGCCGTACCACCTTGCACTTCGGACAGCGTCGGCGCACCGAAGGGGTGACTTTCATGATGCTTCCTCCCGCCTTGAGCTCGGTGGAGCCGATGAAGCGTGATCGGCCCCGTTCCGGTCTTCCCCGTCCCAGCAGCAAAAGGCCGACCGTATATTTTACTGGGATCCCCGGCAGCCTTCCACATTCCGCCCGCAAGCGGAGTTCCCCGGGGGCGGTGCCGGACGCCTCCGCCCGCCGCTTATGCGGCCAGGCGGGGATCTTCCTCCAGAGCGGTGAGGATAATCGGATCCCCTTCTGTGACGGCAATGGTGTGCTCGAAATGGGCGGTCAAGCTCCCATCCACGGTGACGACCGTCCACCCATCCTCCAGGATGCGGGTCCGCCAATCGCCCATGGTCACCATCGGCTCAATGGCCAGGGTCATCCCGGGGCGCAGCGGGAGCCCGCGGCCGGGATGGCCCCGGTTCACAAAGGAAGGGGGTTCATGCAGCGACCGGCCGATCCCGTGGCTGGTGAACTCGCGGACCACCGTGAACCCGTGGGACTCCACCGTATACTGGATGGCCCACTGGATATCCCCCAGGTGTCGGCCGGGGCGGGCCTGCGCGATCGCCGCCCAGAGGGCGGCCTCCGTGACCTCCAATAGCCGGCGGACCTCCGGGGGGACGGAGCCGACCGGCAGGGTGATCGCCGCATCAGCGTAATAGCCCCCGAAGTTCACCCCCACGTCAATGCTGATGATATCCCCCTCTTTCAAGCGATAAGGCCCGGGGATCCCGTGAACGAGCACATGGTTGACCGAGGTGCAGAGGGTGGCCGGATAGGGCGGGCCGCCCTCGTCCTTCATGCTGGGGTAGCCCTTGAAGGCGGGGATCCCCCCGCGGCGGCGGATGTAGTCCTCCGCCCAGCGATCCAGCTCCGCCGTAGTGACGCCGGGCTGCACCAACGTCCGCATGGCCGCCAGGACCTCCGCCACGATCCGACCGGCCTCCCGCATCATCCGGATCTCCGACCACGTCTTCAACCGGATCCCCCCCACCGGCCGGCCGGGCTGAGGGATCACCCGCGCGCTCATGGATCCACCGCCTTCCGCACCTCAATGGCCCGGATCAGGGCCTCCGTCACCTTGGGGATCGGTTGCTCCCCATCGATCTCCACCAACAGCCCGCGCGCCTGATAAAACGAGACCAGCGGCGCCGTCTGCTCCTGATATACCTGGATCCGCCGTCGCTGAACCTCCTCCGTGTCGTCCTCCCGCTGGTAAAGCGGACCGCCGTCCAGATCGCAACGGCCCGGGACCTGCGGCGGGTGGAACTCGACGTGGTAAACCGCCCCACAGGTCCGGCAGGTCCATCGCCCCGCGAGACGGCGGAGCAACAGCTCCTCCCGCACCCGGATGTAGAGCACGGCGCTCAGCGAACGCCCCATGTCGGCGAGGAGCTCATCGAGCGCATGGGCCTGGGCTGTCGTGCGGGGGAATCCGTCCAGGATCACCCCGTTCCGGCAGTCCGGCTGTTCCAAACGTTCCCGAATCATTCCGATGGTGACGTCATCCGGCACCAGCTCCCCCCGATCCATATATTGGCGGGCCATCTGGCCCAGGGGGGTCTGGCGATGCAGATGATCGCGGAAGAGATCGCCGCTGGCCACATGGGGGATGCCCAGGCGCTGGCTGAGGATCTTGGCCTGAGTCCCCTTCCCCGCCCCGGGAGGCCCCATCAGGATCAAATCGAGTGGCATCCGCAAACAACCCCAGATGGAAGATCCGCACTGGCACGCCCAATGGAACCCAAATGACGTCTCTTTCAGACCATCGCCTGACTGGAAAGACGGATCTTCAGCCCCGCCCCGCGGCTATGCTACCGGATGAAGCCCTCGTAATGGCGCATCACCAGCTGTGCCTCCAGCTGCCGCATCGTATCAAGGACCACTCCGACCACGATGAGGAGGGCCGCGCTGCTGAAGAGCAGCACGTTGGTCTGCAGCACCGCCCGCACCGGCCAGGGCAGGA
>JBEPYX010000082.1:0-7013 GCA_041641155.1 Thermoflexus sp. | reverse complement strand
TCAAACCGCCGGGCTCGTCCCGGCTTCCAACTGAATACGAGCGCCGCTCTTATCGAGAGTGGGTGGAGGGACCCGGCCCGAGGAAGCCCCGGCAACCTGCCCGCCGTTATCCACGGCCGACCGGCGAACGGCCGCGCGGGTAAGGTGCCAAATCCGGCAGAAGCGTTCGCCGCGCTTCTGGGAGATAAGGGTGGCCTGATCCAAGGCCCCTTTTCCCAGAAGGGGCCTTTTTGTTATCCCATCCAGGCCTCTCCTTGCTCCGCCGCTCGAAATCGAAGCGAACGCTCATCCTTTGAGGAAACCCGATCGCTTCCCACCGAAATCAGGAGGTGCGGGCGATGGACGTGCAGACCGAAACCGGATGCGCCCCCCAGACGGAGATCCGCGGGCCCTCCACGCTCGCGGTCCATGGGGGTGAAGTGCGTCATCACCCCTATCACGCCGTCGTCCCTCCCATCGTCCAGACGGCCACTTACGCCTTCCGGAACACGGCGGACCTGATCGCCTTTCAGGAAGCCAAGCTCTGGGGCGAGGCCCGCGGCCGCGTGGATTACGGGCGCTACGGGAATCCCACGGTGGCGGCCCTGGAGGCCCGGGTGGCCGCCCTGGAGGGGGCAGAAGCCGCCGCCGCCTTCTCCACCGGCATGGCGGCCATCACCGCCATCCTCCTCGCCTTCCTGCGCAGCGGCGCCCATCTCATCGTCACCGAAGACGCCTACCGCCGCACCCGCCAGCTTGCCCTGCAGTTCCTCCGCCGCTTCGGCGTGGAGGTGACCGTGGTGCCCATCGGGGATTTCGAGGCGCTGGAAGCGGCGATCCGCCCCCACACCCGCTTGATCTTCACCGAGACCCCCACGAACCCTTACCTGCGGGTGATGGATCTGGAGCGGCTGGCGGAGATCGCCCGACGGCATCGCATCCGGACGGTCGTGGACAGCACGTTCGCCACCCCGATCAACCTGCGCCCCCTGGATTACGGCATCGATCTGGTGGTCCACAGCGCCACCAAGTACCTTTGCGGCCACAACGATGTGATGGCCGGGGTGGTTGCCGGGCCGGCCGACCTGATCGCCGGCCTGCGGGAGATGCAAGCCATGCTCGGGGGCATCCTCGACCCCCACGCCGCCTACCTGGTGCTGCGGGGCCTAAAGACCCTCGCCCTGCGGGTGCACCGGCAGAACGAGAACGGCATGCGGGTGGCCGAGTTCCTCAGCGCCCACCCCAAGATCCGGCGGGTCTGGTATCCGGGCCTCCCCGCTCACCCCGATCACGCCGTGGCCCGCCGCCTGATGCGTGGCTTCGGCGGGGTGGTCACCTTCGAGGTCGCCGCCGACCGGGAGGGGACCTCGCGGTTTATCGACGCCCTCCAGATCCCCTACATCGCCCCCAGCCTGGGCGGGGTGGAGAGCCTGGTGGAACAGCCGGCGCTTATGTCCTACTACGAGATGGAGCCGGAGGACCGCCTGGCCATCGGCATCACAGATAACTTGGTCCGCCTCTCCCTGGGGATCGAGGACGCGGACGATCTGCTGGCGGATCTCGATCAGGCGCTGGCCCGGGTGTGAGGCCATCGCTATTCGGGGACCCGCGCCCCCATCCGCAGGCGTCCCAGCAGCCAGCGGCCCGCCGGGAACGCCTCGCGGATCCGCTCGGACTCCTCCGGGGTGAAGGGGCGCAGCCGCCACCACACCAGGCCGTAGCCGAGGGGGCCGAGGACCAGCGCCGCCACCGGCGCGATCCCCCACAGGGCCCCCATCAGCCCCGCCATCACCCCACCGGCCAGCAGCGGCCGCCCCAGGATCTCCCCCCATGGCAGCGGCCCCATGGCCCGTCGCAGATCATAATCAAACACCGCCCCCTCCACGACCTCTGACAGGATGGTGATGACCGCCGCCGCCGGATAGCCGAAGGCCGGGATGGTGAGCAGGTTGGCGAGGACGTTGAAACCCAGGGCGATGAGAAAGGCCTTCGTCTGCTCGCGCTGGCGGCCCAGGGCCACCAGGACGTAGTTGATCAGGCTGTTCATCCAGCCAATGGGGATGGACCAGATCATGATCCGTAGGGCGATGGCCGCGTGGGGCAGATAGGCCGCGCCCCCCAGGAGCCAGGAGAGGGGCTCTGCCAAGAAGGTGAAGAGCACCGCGGTGAAGACCGCCAGGGCGGCCAGCCCCTTGAGGGTGAGGATCACCGAGCGCCGCATGGCCGCAGGGGATTCCACGACCTGGCGCGAGATCACGGGGAAGACCGCAAACGTCGTATACGCCGGGATGATGTTCAGAGCGTCCAACCACTTGTAGGCTGTGCTATACCACCCCACCTGGATATCGCCCTTCAACGCCTGGAGGATCGGCACGTCGATCTTGAAGAACAGCGTGGCCAGGAGGTGGTTGAGCATCAGGGGGCCGGACTCCCGGATCATCTCCCGGCGCAAGGCCGGATCCCCCTCCCAGCGGGGGCGGAAGAACAGGCGGAACGCGATGCCGCTTAAGAGGGCGAGGGTGATCGTGTTGACCACCACGGAGGAGGCGGCCAGCCCCACGAAGCCTCCGCCCGCCAGCAGGATGGGCACCCCCAGGCTCACCTTGAGGAGCACCGTCACCACCGTGAGCGCGGCAGGGATCTCCGCTTTCTCGTAGATGTAAAAGAGGGCGGTGACGCCGGTGGCGAGGCTGGCCGGGGCCTGGGCCAAGGCCAGGAGGAGGATCGCCAGGGCGGTATCCCCCGTGAGCCGAAACGCCCCCATCCAGACGCCGGTGACGGCCAGCAGCAACGGCATCCAGGCCGCCAGCAGGGCCAGCCGCACCGCTGAGCTGTTGACAAAGTAACGGTTGACCGCCTCCGGATGCTTCGACCCCTCCCGGGTGAGCCAAACGTTGAGACCGAAATTCGATAGGATCTCATACCAGCTCACCAGCACGATGGCGAAGTAATACTTCCCGGCCGCCTCCGGCCCCAGGAGGCGCAGCATCAGAGCCGCGAAGGCGAAGTCGATGGAGCGCGTGAAGAGGTTGAGGAGCATAGCGGTCAGGCTGTTCTTGAGGACGCGCCATGCGGTGGACCGCTCCACCTCCGCTCGGTAGAGGCGCCCCCAGGCCCAGACGATCAGCATAAAGAGCGCCGCCATCCCTCCGATGAAGGTCCCGAAGAATCCCAGCTTGACCGAGAGGGGACTGTACCGGAAGCGCACCGTCCAGCGGCCAGGGGGAAGCGCCACCGCGCGGAACAGGCCGTTGGCGGCATAGATCTCCAGCCGCTCCTCGTCGCGCTCGCTTCCTCCGATGGGCCGCCGGTAGGCGACCCAGCCGGGGAAGAAGGTGTCCGCCAGCACCAACCATGAGGGCTCCTCGATCGCCACATCGATCCACACCTCGTTGATCCCATAAGCGGTGACGGTGGCGGGGCGCGGAACCCCCGGCGCCCCGAAGCGCTCCAGCCCGGAGATCGGCCGATCCACCACGACATAGAACCGGGGGTCGAACTGGCGCAGCGCCGCGACGGGATCGCGGTGGAACACCGTGGCGGTGAGCGGGAGCGTCCACGCCCGGGGCATCGCCCCCTCGTTGCGGTAGACCCGCACCTCTCCTTCGTAGACCAGCGTGTAGCGAGGCGAGGCGATCGTCGCCTCGGTGACGACGTATTTGACGTTGAGGGCGTCGAGCAGAGGCGAGTCCAGGGCGCTCGGATCCGTGATGGGCGCGATGCGGTTGAAGGGGAGCTCATGCTGAGGCTGGATGGCTGAGAGATAGGCCACGTAGCGCTTGAGGATGATGGAATCGTAGCCCCGGATGTCATGGAGGTCGTAGAGCCACGGCCCGTTGGCGTTGAAGGTCTTCCGGCCATGGGGATCGAAGGTGGTCAGCCGCCACAGGCTGCGATCGCCTTTCAGGAAGCGCACCACCAGCGGCTCATCGGCCAGCCCGCGGGGATCCGCCGCAGGGTGGAAACCCACCCCTGCCTGGAGCAGGTCCAGGGCCAGCATTCCGATGGCCAGCGCCGGGCCCCATGGCCGCCGGAGCACGAGCAGCGCCAGGCCGCTCCCCCCCGCGACGAGCCCGAAGCGGAGCAAATTCCAGAACTGATACGCGAAGAACATCCGGGCATTGGGGAACGCCTCGGGCGCCTTGGCCAGCGCGTGTAGGGCCCGATCCGCGAGGGCCAGGGCGGCCTCCGGCGCCGCCCACCGGGCGAGGCCCAGCGCGGCCAAAGTCCCCAGCCCCACCCCCAGCAGTCCCACCCCCATCCACCGCCGTGCGCCCCCTTCGGCCGACACCGCCTGATCGAACCCGACCCCGGCCAGGCCGGCCATCGCCAAGGTGAACGGCCAGATCCAGCGGAACGGGGTGTGCAGTTGATTGAAGCCCGGCAGCCCGTAATACAGCAATGCATAAAGGGGAAGCCCGAAGGCGAACGAAAACGAGAGCGCGGCCAGGAGGATCAAAAAACCCAACGGGACCCCGGAGCGGCGCAACGACTGCCAGCGGGCCAACGCGAGGGCGGCGAAGGCCCATGGCAGCAGCCCGAGGTAAGCGCCCCCTTCCACATAGTTCTTGATCCCCCAATGGCTGGTGAAGGCCCCGTTGGGGTTGGGCTGCCCATACGCGTTCACCGTGAAGGGCATCCATTCCCCGGTGAACACATCCCGCACGCCGTGATGGCTGGGGTTGCCGTAGAAGTCCGGGATCAGGAACACGAGGAGATGGCGCCATGGATACGCCCACCCCAGCACCTGCCGCAGGGTGGCTGTCCCTTCCCGGAAGTTCTCCCGTGCGACCTCGTAAAAGGGCACCCACTGGGCCGCACCCAGGGCGAATCCCAACCCCAGCGCCAGGCCGGTCCATCCCAGCGGGGCCAGGGCCCGAGCGGCCCGCTCCGGCCAGGGGGCACGAGGCGCCCGCCCCGCGGCCCGGAGGGCTTCCCACAGACCGTAGCCCGCCCCGATCAGGACCGTGTAGTAGGTGATCTCGATGTGCCCGGCCAGGATGTTCAACGCCAGCGCGAGGGCCGCCAGCAGCGCCCACGGCAGAGCAGCCGGGCGGCCAAGCAGCGGGCGCCGCTCGATCGCTGCGTGGAGCGCGGCCAGCAGATACGGGAGCCAGGCGGCGCCCGCGACGATCATGGGGAACACCAGGCTCACCACCATGAAGGCGCTCAGCTCGTAGGCCACCCCGGCGAAGGTCGCCGCCGCCCGGCCCAGCCCCCACGCCCGGGCCAGGAGATACATCCCCAGCCCGGCCAGGAACAGCTGCACGGCGTTGAAGAGGCCGTAGGCCTGAGGGATGGGGAGGAGGAGGAAGAGCGCGGTGAACGGATACAGGGCGGAATGCTGCCCGTTGGCCAGGAAGGGCGCCCCGGCGAAAAGGTAAGGGTTCCACAGGGGAAGCTCCCCCCGCCGGAAAGCCGCCACAAGGAACCGCTTCCACGCGTAATTCTCCAACACCAAGTCGGAGAGCAACGCGTTGTGCGGGATCACTTGTCCCGCTGTTCCCCGCCACGGCTGCCACTCGTAGAGATTGTCGACCGGGATCAGCGTCCGCGCCCCGGTCAGCGTCGGGCCGAGCAGCAGGACCGGGAGTCCGGCGAACAACAGAACCGGCGCGATCACCTGGAGGAAGACGTTCCATCGCCGCATCGAACGCCTCGCCTCGAGGGGCTTGGCCATCGCTTGGGAAGACTGCGGAAGAGTCGGATGGCTCTTCCATCCGCCTGCGTCCGGATCGCGAGCGCGCCTGAGCGGTATCATACCAGGAAAGTGCCAGCCGGATTCGGAACCGGAATCGGTAAGGGTCAGGACGACCGACCCTCATCCCGGAGGGCGCCCCTGCGACGTTGAACGGCGTCGCCCCTGTCGATCAACCTGAGCCCGGGCGGCTCCGCCGGGAGATCCGCGGCCCCCCAGGTGGTCTGCCCCGCAAAGGGGACGCCTCAGATTATGATAGAATTGCGATGGAGGAGATCCCTGCCCCATCCCCCGAGGAGGGAGCAATCGATGGCTGGTCACAGCAAATGGGCAAACATTAAACATCGCAAAGCCGCGATGGACGCCAAGCGCGGCCAGCTGTTCAGCCGCCTGACCCGTGAGCTCATCGTCGCCGCCCGCGAGGGCGGGCCCGATCCGGAGACGAACCTGCGGCTCCGGCTGGCGATCGAGCGAGCCCGGGCAGCCAACATGCCGAAGGAGAACATCGAGCGGGCCATCCGGCGCGGGGCCGGGTTGGAGAAAGGGGCTGAGCAGTTCGAGGAGCTGATCTATGAGGGGTACGGCCCCCATGGCGTGGCCCTCCTCGTGCGGGTGCTGACCGACAACCGAAACCGGACGGTGGCCGAGCTCCGCCGGATCTTCTCCCGCCATGGCGGCAGCCTGGCCGAATCCGGAGCCGTGATGTGGAACTTCGAGAAAAAGGGCTACATCGCCATCCGGCCCGATGGCCATGACCCCGAGAAGATCTTCGAGCTCGCCATCGAGGCCGGGGCGGAGGATGTGGAGATCAGCGAGGATCTGGTGGAGATCTACACCGCCCCGGAGGACCTCCAGGCGGTGCGCCAGGCCCTGCTCCAGGCCGGCCTGACGATCGACAACGCGGAGTTGACGTTGCGGCCCAAGGCGCGGGTGACCCTGGATGACCACGCGACCATGTCGGTGATGTCGTTGGTGGACGCCCTGGAGGAGCTGGACGACGTGCAGCAGGTCTATTCGAACCTGGAGATCTCCGACGAGCTGATCCGCAAATACGAGGCGCAGGCCGCCTGATGCGGGTGTTAGGGATCGATCCAGGGATCGCGATCACTGGCTACGGGCTGGTCGAGGATCGGGCGGGGGACCTCGAGGCCCTGATCTATGGGGACATCCGGACGCCGGCGGGGGATCCGCTCCCGCTCCGCCTCCGCCAGCTGTATGAGGCCCTTCAATCGCTGATCCGATCCTACCGTCCGGATGTGGCGGCCATCGAGCGCGTCTTTTTCGGGCGCAACGTCACCACCGCCTTCGCGGTCGGTCAGGCCCGCGGCGTGGCCCT
>JBEPYX010000081.1:0-7059 GCA_041641155.1 Thermoflexus sp. | reverse complement strand
TCCACGTTCAACCCCGATGGGATTAGCCAGGAAAGATCAACGGTCGGGGGATCTGAGGCACTGGGGCTGTTGTGGGGTGGATCTCCAGAGCCATCTCCATCGGGGCTATCATGGAGCGCGCGAGCCGTTGGGATCTTCGGACAGGAGGCGATGGGTGAGGCGGGCGGTGGGGTTCGCCTGGGTACTTGTGCTGGCCCTCGGCGGGTGGTGGTGCGGGGTGGCCGCCGAGCTGCCTCCTCCCACGACGACCCCCACGCCGGTCCCCTTGGAGACCGCGACGCCGGATCGAGCTGGATGGGCGGGGGCCCTGGAGACCCTCCAGGTCCTCCAGGAGGTCGATCTCCCGATCCGGGATCTGCGGGACCTGGCGGTGCGTTATCGGGGGCTGTCGCCCGATAGCCCCCCCACGGCCTGCCGGGGGGGAGGGGATCTGCCGATCGGCGCCCGGCGGACCTTTCTCGTCTCCAACACCGACACGAACGAGACCTTCCCCGTGACCGCCGTCCTGCGGGTGAAGACCCCTCATCTGTATATGTGGGTCGAGGAAGGCCGGCAGGTGGATCTGGAGGACCTGCAGGCGGCGGCCGAGACCTTTGAGCGGCAGATCTACCCCACGACCCGCGCCTTCTTCGGAGGCGAGTGGACCCCCGGCGTGGATTGTGATCCCCACTTGGTGGTTCTCCACGCCGCTGGGATGGGGAGCGTGGCCGGCTACTACGCCAGCAAGGACGAGTTCCCCCACATCGTGCGTCCGGATTCCAACGAAGCGGAGATGTTCTACATCAACCTGGACGCGGTGCGGGTGGGCTCGGCGTTCTATAACGGGGTCCTCGCCCACGAGTTCCAGCACATGATCCACTGGTATAACGACCGCAACGAGGAGACCTGGCTGAACGAAGGGGCCTCGGAGCTGGCGGCCTTCCTGAACGGCTACCACGGGGGCGGGTTCGAGGCAGCATTCCTCTCCCAACCGGACACCCAGTTGAACACCTGGGCGCCGCACGAGGAGGGGAACGCGGCACATTACGGGGCGGCTTTCCTCTTCCTCGAATACTTCCTGGAACGCTTCGGGGAGGAGGCGACCCGCCGCCTGGTCGCCCATCCGGAGAACGGGCTGGCCGCCGTGGATCGGGTGCTCCAGGAGATCGGAGCAGGCCTCGACGCGGACGCGTTCTTCCTGGAATGGACGGCGGCCAACTTCCTGGACCATCTGGATCCGCCCGATGGCCCTCAGTATCGGGCGCTGCAGCTCCCGGAACCTCAACGGACGGCCACGGTCCGTCGTCCTCCCATGGAGATCCAGGGATCGGTGTTCCCTTACGCCACGGACTATATCGAGCTTCCTGCCGGGGAGGCCGTGCGGCTGACCTTCGAAGGGGCTTTCACGCTCCCCCTGGTCGCCGCGGCTCCCTTCGAGGGGCAGCGCTTCTGGTATGCCATGCGGGGGGACGAGGGGAACCCTCGGCTGACCCGCACGGTGGATCTGCGGGGGGTGACGCGGGCCACCCTGCGATACCGGATCTGGTATGACCTGGAGGAGGATTGGGACTACGCCTATGTCAGCGTCTCCACGGACGGTGGACGGCGCTGGGCGCTCCTGCGCACCCCTTCTGGGACCGATGCGGATCCCAATCACAACAACCTGGGATGGGGCTACACCGGGACCAGCGGCGGGGCCGAGGGGCCGCGCTGGATCACCGAGACCGTTGACCTGACGCCCTATGCCGGCCGGACGATCCTCCTTCGGTTCGAGGTGGTGACCGATGACGCGGTCAACCGACCGGGGGTGGCCCTGGACGCCATCGAGATCCCCGAGATCGGCTTCCGCGACGGCGCGGAGGAGGACACGGGATGGGTGGCCGAGGGCTGGGCGCGGGTCGCCCCATGGGTCCCCGTCCGTTTCGCCCTGCAGGTCTTGCGGGTCCAGAGGGATGGGACGGTCCGGATCGAGCGGCTCCCCTTGGGAGAGGCGGCGCGTGGGGCGTGGACTCTAGCGGCAGGCTCGGACCGCCGGCTGGTCCTGGCCCTTTCTGCCCTCGCCCGGTTCACGACGGAGCCTGCGCCCTATACCCTGCGGGTCGAACGGCCGTGAGCCGTCTACCCCGGCGCTGCCCCTTCCATCCTTGATGAGGTGGAGGCGATGGATCCGATCCTCGAAGGGTGGCTGGAACGGATCGTGGAGGACGAAAGCTGGCGGAGGGGCCTGACCGACGCGCAGGCTGAGCGCCTCCTCCGCTGGGCCCTCGCTCGGATCGGTCCGGATCCGGGGCGGACCGGCGCGGCCGTGCGCCAGGCGATGCGCCGGATCCGGGAGGCGGTGCAGGCCTCCGGGGAGGAGGCGGCAGCGCTCCTGTTGGAATGGGGGATCCGCCCGCCGCCGGAGTGGGCGTCGTGGCCCGTCGAGGAGCGCTTGGCCTGGATGCTGGAGGCGCTTGCGTCTTGGCGGCCTTGAACGAGGTGGAGCACGGCGGCCCGTCGAGGCCCCGCCTGCGAAGAGCATTTCATCTCCAAAGGGGGAAGCGATGTTCACACCCCGCTCGCGACGGCCGCCCCGCATCCCCGTCCGCGCCCTGCGGGGGACGCCGTGGCTGCTCGGCATGCTCGTCCTGATGCTCTTGGTCGCTTTGATGTTCATCTTGGCCCGTCTTGCCCCACCGCCGCCGTCTCCGGCGGGGGAGGGATCCGGCTGGTACGAGGTCTTCTTCACCGCGTCGCGCTTTCCGGGCGATCCGGCGTTCCATCGCGGGGGCGTGGTGGATCCGCTGATCGCCGCCATCGACGGCGCGCGCCGGAGTCTGGACGTGGCGGTCTACGAGATCGACTTGATGCCTGTAGCGGAAGCGCTGTTGCGAGCCCGCGATCGCGGCGTGCGCGTCCGGGTGGTCACCGAGACGGACAACGCGGGCACGCGGGCGGTCGCCCGCCTGCGGGCCGGGGGCATCCCGGTGGTGACCGATGAGCGGGAAGGATATATGCATAACAAGTTCATGGTCATCGACGGCGAGCGGGTGTGGACCGGCTCCATGAACTTCACCGACAACGACGCCTATCAGAACGACAACAACGCCGCTCTCCTCCGCTCGCCCGACCTGGCCCGCAACTATGCGGCCAAGTTCGCCGCGATGTTCGAGCGGCGGGCCTTCGGCCCGGCCCGCTCCTCCGGCGACACCGTCCCCCGATTGACCATCGAAGGGATCCCGGTGGAAAATTACTTCGCGCCGGAGGACCCCACGGTGGAAGTCATCCGGCGGGCCCTCCGGGGCGCCCGGGAGCGGATCGTGTTCATGGCCTTCTCCTTCACCCACCCGCGGATCGGGGATGTGTTGTTGGAGCGCGCCCGGGCCGGGGTGGAGATCCACGGGGTGTTCGAAACCGTGGGGGCGGGGGCACCGGTCAGCCAGTTCCGACGCCTCCAGCAGGCCGGCCTGGACGTGCTGAAAGATGGCAACCCTTACTTGATGCACCATAAGGTGTTCGTCATCGATCGCCGGGTGGTGATCTTCGGATCCTATAATTTCTCCCGCAACGCGGAGCAGGACAACGACGAGAACTTCCTGATTGTGGCGGACCCGGCGATGGCGGCGCGCTTCGAGGCGGAGTTCGCCCGGGTCTACGAGCAGGCGCTGAACCCGCCCCGCGCGGGGTGGCCCGCGGCGGAGTGGGCGTTCCGCCCGGGCCGTTGAGGGAGGCCGGCCCGTGCGGCGGCCGGGAGGTTTCGCCATCTCATCGAAAACAGGAGCGTTCCGGACATGTCTGCCCCTCGCTCTCCGCGCCCTTCCGTTGAGCCGTTGGAGCCCGCTCCGCCCTGGGGGGTCGGCCTGGCCCTCACGGCCCTGGCCTACTTCCTCATGGTCCAGTTCATGCTGGGCGCCCTCCTCTTTCTGCTCTACTGGGTGCTGTTCGAGCCCGGTCAACCCCTCGAGGCAGCCTTTCAGCGCGCGGCCTCCAGCGGGCGCTTCATAGGCCTGGCCAGCAGCCTGATCTATCTCTTTGTCCTGCTCACCCTGGCCGCGGGCCTGCGCCTGTGGGTGCGGGAGCCGCTGCGCGCCGCCCTCCGCCTGGTCCCCCCCATTCGGGTTCCCCTTTGGGCGGTCCCCTTCCTGGGCTTGGGCCTGGGGGTCGCGCTGGACGCCGTGACCATAGCGCTGGGCCGCCCGGTGATCCCGGAGACGCTGGTCCCCCTGTTCCGGGGCTTCGACCCCCTGGGGTGGGCGGCCATGGGGCTCCTCGCGGTGCTCCTGGCGCCGCCGACGGAGGAGGTGCTCTTCCGGGGGCTGCTGTACCCGGCCCTCGCGGCGCGGGTGGGCCCGATGTGGTCCATCTACCTGGTTTCGCTCACCTTCGCGTTGTTCCATCTGCTCACCTACGGCGGGACGGCCGATCAGTGGTTCTGGATCGCCCAGGCGTTTGTGGTGGGGCTGGCGCTGACCAGCCTGCGGGCCCGCACCCGCTCCCTGTGGCCTTCCATCATGATGCATATGACGCTGAACCTCTATGCGACGGCGGAGGCGATCTTCCTTCTCAACTTCCGGGCGTGAGCCACGACCGAGGGAGGGCGTATGGCGACCTATACTTCGATCCTGGTGGAGACCATCGAGAACGTAGGGCTGATCCGCCTGAACCGCCCCCAGCAGCTCAACGCCCTCAACAGCGTCCTGATGGAGGAGCTGGCCTCGGCGCTGGAGGCCTTCGACCAGGACGAACAGATCCGATGCATCGTGGTCACTGGCAACGAGCGGGCCTTCGCGGCCGGGGCGGACATCAAGGAGATGGCGGGGGCCAGCGCGGTGGAGATGCTGCTCCGGGACCACATCGCCCGTTGGGATCGGATCCAGCGGATCCGCAAGCCGATCATCGCCGCCGTCTCGGGGTGGTGCCTGGGCGGGGGGTGTGAGCTGGCGATGGCCTGCGACATCATCATCGCCTCCGAGACGGCGGTGTTCGGCCAGCCGGAGATCAACATCGGGGTGATACCCGGTGCCGGCGGCACCCAGCGGCTGACCCGGGCCATCGGGAAGTCCAAGGCGATGGAGATGATCCTCACGGGCCGCTACATGAGCGCCCGCGAGGCCGAGGCCGCCGGCCTGGTCTCCCGCGTCGTCCCGGTGGAGGTCTATCTGGAGGAGGCGATCCGCCTCGCCAAGGAGATCGCCTCCCGGCCGCCGATCGCCGTGCGCCTGGCCAAGGAGGCGGTGAACAAGGCCTTCGAGACCAGCCTGCGGGATGGCCTGGATTACGAGCGTCGGCTGTTCTACTTCCTGTTCGCCACCGAGGACCAGAAGGAAGGCATGCAAGCCTTCATCGAGAAGCGGAAGCCGGAGTGGAAAGGACGCTGAACTCGGTGCGGACACCGATTGGTTTCCGAACCTTGGTCCTGGCCCTGGAGGCCGTCCGCTGGAGTCCGAGCGGTCCGGCGTTGATCCTGGTGGCCCCCGAGGTGGTGGAGGGGGTGCGAGGTGGGGCTGCCACCCTCCTCGGGGCAGTTCATGCGGCGATGGGAGGGGCCACCTGGCTCACCCCGGCGTTCACCTCTCGGACACTGGTCTACCCCCGGGTGGGGCCGCCGGACAACGGGGTGGTCTATCTGGCGGCGCAGGCGGCCAACGCCCGGGCGACCTTCTTCCACCCCGACCTGCCGGCCGATCCGGAGTGGGGGCCGTTCCCAGAGCAAGTACGCCGCTGGCCGGAGGCGCGGCGCAGCGAGCACCCGGCGCTCTCATTCCTGGCGGTGGGCCCCCAGGCGGAGGCGGCCGTCGCCGCCCAGTCGGTCCTGGATCCCTGGGGGCCGATCCGCTGGCTTCACATGGAGGAAGGAGATGTGGTCCTGGTGGGGGCCGACCACACGATGAACGTGGCCATCCATTACGTCGAGGCCATGGCAGGCCGGAAGACTTTCGTGCGCTGGGCGCTGATGGACCGGCGGGTGGTGGAGTTGCCGGGTTTCCCTGGATGCCGTCGGGGGTTCGGGGCGGCCGGCCCGCCGCTGGAGCCCATCACGCGGCGGGTGCATCTGGGGAAGTGGGCGGTTCAAGGGCTTCCGTTGGGGCGGATGGTCGAGATCCTGCTCGACCTGTTGCGCCGGGATCCCATGGCCCTGCTCTGCGATGATCCCCTCTGCCTGCTCTGCCACGCGGTCCGGCAACACGTGCTCTACGGATCGCGATCCTCGTGAGGCGACCGATGGTCGGGGCGGCGGGTGGCCGACGATTGGGTGTGGAAGGACGCTCTGCACAGGAGGGGGACTGATGGCTCGAGAGGTGATCGCCACCGAGAAGGCGCCGGCGGCGGTGGGTCCGTATTCGCAGGCCATCCGGGTGGGGAACCTGATCTTCACCGCTGGGCAGCTCGGTCTCGTCCCGGGCACCCGGGAGCTGGCGGGGCCGGATATCGAGAGCCAGACCCGGCAGGCGCTGGAGAACCTGCGAGCCATCCTGGAGGCCGCGGGGTCCTGCTTGCGGCACGTGGTGAAGACCACTGTGTTCCTGACGGATCTCTCGGAGTGGCCCCGGATGAACGCGGTCTACGCCGAGTTCTTCCCCGAGCGCCCACCCGCCCGCTCAGCTGTCGGTGTGGCGGCCCTCCCGATGGGCGCCCGGGTAGAGATCGAGGCGGTGGCCGAGGTCTGCGATTGCCCCTCCCCTGAGGCGTGCGGATGCCGCTGAGGCGGGCGGGGATCCCCCGCAGCGGCAGGGCTTTTCAAAGTTCCAGCGAGGTAGTGCAATATGGCCGCTGCGTAAGCGTCAGGGGGGCAATGGAAGGTGGGGCAGAAGGCACGCGGAGAGCACAAGCATCTCCGAGGGAGCCCGCGGGGAGGGAAAACAGCGTTACCAGGGATAGCGAGGGTCGGGCGTTGCCTGGGTCAGGTGTTGGCCCAGCGGCCGGCCGATCCCTTCGGTCCTTACCACACCATTGTGGGTAGTTTGAAAAGCCTTGTTCTCCCGCACCTGGGTCTTGACAAATTTTTTCTTTCTGGATAAAATTAATTAACCAATGCCTGGGAGCCGTGGGATGGAGATCGGCCGTCCAGAGGTGCTCGAGCGGGTCAATCGCTCGGCCATC
>JBEPYX010000080.1:0-7101 GCA_041641155.1 Thermoflexus sp. | reverse complement strand
GGAATTTCCTCGTCGCCGCGGAGTCCACACTCGCACGGATGCAACCGGTGGCCGACTTCCCCCTGCCGTCCCCCGGACATGTGCGCTTCTACGCGCGGGCCTTCACTGCGACCTACACCGCGGAACGCTCCGAGGAGGACCTGGCAGGCCGCCGGGACGACCTCTGGCCGCTGTTCGGCGCTGGCCATGAGGTGCTGACCCAGATCAGGCGGCTGGAGGAGAGACGCCGGGGTGGATCGACCTCTGCGTTCTAGAGATCCCGCCGCTCGAACTGGCGGACGGCTGCCAGGAACACTCCCACCACATACCCCGCCGCGTAGAGCACCATGCGTTCGCTGGGGATGGTGCTCGCGGTGAACGGATTGGAGCCCACGAGCCGGGCGAGGGGCGACTGAAGTTCATAGGCCGCCCGCCGCCAGATCGCCTCCGCGGGCATCACCAACGAGGCCGCGATCCCCAGGTCCACCCCTGTCGCGAACCCGATCAGGCCGCTGATCTGCTCGACCCACCCCCCGATGAGGGCGACTCCATACAGCCCCAGCACCCACGCCCCCGTCGCCAAGGTCGAAAACCGCGTCCCCGCCCACAGCGAGAGGGCGAGGGGGATCAGGGCTTCCAGCTCGAGGAGGGCCAGCCCCCGCGCCCAGCGTGGGGGAGTCCATCCGGTGATGAGGGCGGTGATCCCGATCACGCCCCCGCCCAGCCAGAGCCCATACGCAAGCAGCCAGGCGGCGTGGCCCAGCCCTTTCCCGAGCAGGATCTGCCAGCGAGCGACCGGCCGAGCGGCCACCGGCTGGATGACCCCCGAGGCGATCTCCCCAGCGATCGTGTCCGCCGTCCCCACCACGGCGGCCATCACGATCATAAAGTTGGCCGCGTACAGGGCGGCGAGCATGAGGAATCCATCGATCTCTTCCACCATTCGGCGATCCGGAGGGCCCAGGCGGGTGAGCTCGCGATGGATCAGGAACAGCGCGAGGCCGAACAGGGCGAGGAACGCCGTCCCCAAGCCGAAGGCCGCCAGCACCAGCCGGCGCCGGAACGCTTCCCGCAGGGTGAGGCTGCTGATGAATGCGATCGCCGCCATTGGATCCCCTCCAATGGATCGACCCGTATGTCGTCGGCTTACCTCGCCCGCCCTCGGCCTGGGCGCCGTTCAGCGCAAGGGTCGCTTCTCTGGGATCCCTGGCCGCCGCGGGTAGTTCGCCGGCGTTGGCCTCGCCTTCTCGAACACCAGAAGGGTCCGTGGGGAAAGATGAGGCGGCCACGCCAGGTCCAGGCGGCCCCGCAGGCACCCACCCAGCTGTGCCATGGCCCCTTGGGCTGCGGCCAGTTCCGCCTCAACCTCCGCCCCCTTCATGGCCACCGCGATCCCCCCGACCCGAACCAGGGGGAGCAGGTACTCCAGGAGGACGGGCAACTCGGCCACCGCCCGGGCGATCGCCCCATCGTAACGCTCCCGGTGCGCCGGGTCCCGCCCGACCTCCTCCGCCCGGCGGGCGAGGATCGCGACGCCCTCTACCCCGAGCGCGCGGACCGCGGCCTCAAGGAAGCGGGCTTTTTTCGCCGTCGCCTCGATCAGGGTCAGCGCCAGCGCCGGCCAGGCCAGCTTGAGGACCATCCCTGGGAACCCCGCGCCGGTTCCCACATCGGCCAGGCGGCGCGCTGGCCACGCCGTCGGGTTCGGAGGCCATCCGGGCTCCCGTAGGGCGTGCAGGGCGGTCAGGGAATCCACAAAGTGCCGGGCGGCCATGGCTTCCGGCTCCACGATCGCCGTGAGGTTCATGCGCGCGTTCCATTCCCGGACCATGCGGGCGTAGCGGGCCATGGCCTCCAGCACGGGCTCGGGCAGGGTCCACCCCAGCCAATCCAATCCCGCCCGGAGCACGGCGAGGAACCTATCCTGGAAGGCCGCTGGATCTTCCCCGGGCATGGGCACTCAGTCCGTTGAGGGTTCCCCGCCGGAGGCCGTCCACGCTTGGCGGATCCCCCGGAGAAGTTCCCCTTCCTGCTCCGGGAGCACTGTGCGAACATCGAACCACACGGCGTCCTCATGGACCCGGGCGATGATAGGCGGCTGGGCCCGCCGCAAGGCTGCCGTCAAGGCCTCGGGATCTGCCGGGCGCAATACCAGGGCGGCGCTGGGCAGGGTTTCCCCCGGCAGGCTCCCGCCGCCGACGGTGGAGAGGGCCGGCCGGACTTCGGCGGGGATCCCCTCGGCGCGCAGGCGGGCCGCCCAATCCCGGGCCCGGGCTTCCAGGTCCGCCAGCGGGGCGGCGATCATCCGCCAGACCGGGATCTCGCGGGTTGCCTCCCCCTTCAGGTAATGGATGAGCGTGGCGCTCAGGCCCGCCAGGGTGAGTTTGTCGGGGCGCAGCGCCCGCATCAGGGGGTGCCGCCGCATCCGGGCGATGGGATCCCGCTTCCCCACCAGGATCCCGGCCTGGGGGCCACCCAGCAGCTTGTCGCCGCTGAAGCAGACCACGGCGGCGCCCGCGGCCACGCTCTCCTGCGCCATCGGCTCATGGGCCAGGCCGAAGGCCGCCGTGTCCAGCAGGGCCCCGCTCCCCAAGTCGCTCATCACCGGGACCCCGTAGCGCTCCCCCAAAGCGACCAGCTCCGATAGGGGAACTTCGGATACGAAGCCGATCATCCGGAAGTTACTCGGATGCGCATGGAGGATGAGGGCGATGTCCTCGCCCCGGGCAAGGGGCTCCTCATAATCCCGCAGGTGGGTGCGGTTCGTGGTGCCCACCTCGATGAGGCGTGCGCCGCTCTGGGCCATCACCTCGGGGATCCGGAATCCGCCGCCGATCTCGATGAGCTGCCCGCGGGAGATCAGGACGCCCCGCCCCTGGGCCAGGACGGTGAGGGCCAGCAGCACGGCGGCGGCGTTGTTATTGACCACCAGGGCTGCCTCGGCCCCGGTCAACCGGCGCAGGAGATCCTCCACCGCGGCCTGGCGCTCCCCGCGCTCTCCCTTTTCCAGATCGAACTCCAGGTCGCAGTAGGCTGCCGCCGCACGGATGGCCTCCAGAGCGGCCGGAGAGAGCGGCGCGCGCCCCAGATTGGTGTGCAGGATCACCCCGGTGGCGTTGATGACCGGGCGGGGGCGGGGGGTGTGCCAGCGGGCCAAGCGGGCCGCGGCCTGTTCCAGCACGGCGGCCTCAGAAGGCGCCGGCGCCCCTTCCTGCACCCTCGCCCGGGCTTCCGCCAGAACCTCCCGGAGGGCCTCGACGACGGCGTCGCGGCCGAAGGCCGTCAGGAGGGGCATCGCCCCCTCCGCCCGCAGCAGGCGATCCACACTCGGTAGCTCCCGGCGCATATCCATCGCCATTCCCTTGCGCGCTGCGCATCACCGCCGGCCGGACCGGCGCCGAGCGGCCAAGGAAGGCTCCGGCTCCGGCGCGGGCTCCGTGGCCATCCAGAGGAGCTCGGCCCCGAGCAGCAACAACCCGAACAGCAAGACCCAGTCCAGCCGCAGCGCGCGCTGGAGGAAGAGCGCCGCCAGGGCCGAGGCCCACAGCGCCCCCCATCCGCTGCGCCGCCAAACGGGGCCCATCCTTCGTCCCTCACGCCCCTCGTGCGTTTCGGGGGTGCGAAGTCGATGCAGATGCGCCATCGGGAACCAGAGGAGCCCCCAGGCGACCAGCCCAACCCCGATGGCGACCAGCAACCGGGCCGGCGGCTGGCCCGGATACAGGCGCCAGATCGTGAGGGTGAGGATCAACCACCCTACTGCGATGGCGCTGAAGGCGAGCAGGGCGTGGTTGCGCGGCATCTCTGCTCCTCTCGATGAACCCGGGGAAGCCCCACGGGCTATCCGTTCCCGATCGTTTCGTAAATGTGGGGCGGTGGTGAGACCGGGGCCTCCTGGATCCGCACCGCGTGAGCGAGCCAGCGCTCCGCTTCCGCCAGTCGCCCCTCATCGTTGGCGTGCACAGTGAAGAGCGGCTCCCCTCGTCGCACGAATGCCCCGATCTTTCGGTGGACGAGCACCCCGACAGCAGGATCGATGGGCTCGCCTTTCTTCATCCGCCCCGCGCCCAGGGCGACGGCGGCCATGCCGACTTCGTAGGCCCGCACCTCAGCGAGGTAGCCGTCGGCGGGGGCCGGGATCTCGCGGATCAGCCGGGCGTGCGGGAGCCGCTCCGGCTCCTCAATCTGCCCCACCTCTCCGCCCTGGGCGGCCACGAGGGCTCGGAATTTCTCCCATGCGGCGCCCGAGGCGAGGGTCGCCTCCGCCAGCCGCCGCCCTTCCTCCAGGTCCTGGACTCGCCCGCCCAGGCGCAGCATATGGGCCGCAATGGTCAGGCAGTGTTCGCGGAAATCGGGAGGGCCATCGCTCCGGAGGGTGGCGATAGCCTCCTTCACCTCCAGGGCGTTGCCCACCGCTTCCCCCAGGGGCTGGTTCATGTCGGAGATCACCGCGACCACGCGGCGGCCAAGGGCGGTCCCGATGTCCACCATTTGCTGGGCGAGGGCGCGGGCCTGATCCGGCGTTTTCATGAAGGCGCCGTTGCCGACCTTGACATCGAGGACGATGGCATCGGCCCCGCCAGCGATCTTCTTGCTCATGATCGAGGCCGCGATCAGCGGGATGCTGGGCACGGTCCCGGTGACATCCCGCAGGGCGTAGAGCTTGCCGTCGGCGGGGGCCAGGTCGGCGGACTGGCCACAGAGGACGGCGCCGACGCGGCGCAGCTGCTCCCGGAACTCTTCCACGGTGAGCTCCGACCGGAACCCCCGGATGGACTCCAACTTATCAATGGTCCCCCCGGTGAAGGAGAGGCCTCGGCCGCTCATCTTGCCCACCGGGAGGCCGGCGGCGGCCACCAGCGGCACCACCACCAGGCTCACCTTATCCCCCACGCCGCCGGTGGAGTGCTTGTCCACCACCACCGGGGCGATGTCGTGGAGATCCAGCACCCGCCCGGAGTAGGCCATGGCCAGGGTGAGATCCGCCGTCTCACGGGGCGTCATCCCTCGAAAGTAAACCGCCATCAGGAATGCGGCGGCCTGATAATCCGGGATCTCCCCCCGGGTGAAGCCCTCCACGAAGAACTGGATCTCCTCAGGGGTGAGCTCCAGCCCATCCCGCTTCTTCTCGATAATATCCACAGCGCGCATGGGGAATCCTCCTGCGCCCAGGGCAGTGGAGGCGGGACTTCTCTTTCGCTCTCAATCATAACCCAGATCGCCCCCTGGGCTCCGCCGCTTCTCGTTCGCCGCAGCCTGGGTTAGCATACAGAGTCAGCCGAGGGTAGGCCTCACCATCCGGGGAGGGGAGGTGGCCGGATGCGGGAGCGGAGGATCTACCTGTTGGACCCGCGTCGGTATCGCCCGGAGGTTATCGCCGTGGCCTTTGCGAAAACCAGCCGCAGCCCGGAGCCCTTCGACGTCATCGCGGAGAGCCTCAGCGATGAGGCTGCCTCCCAGTTCCACGAGAGATGGGTCATTGGCTACGGCCATGCTTCGGTGGCTGAGCACGCCGTCCTCCACATCGCCTTCGAGAACATCTCCCGGCTGGCCGCCGAGGCCATCGAGGGGGTGCGCCTGGCTTCCTTCACCGAGAAATCCACCCGCTTCCAGATCTTCGACCGGGAATCTTTCTACACGCCGCCGGAGATCGCCGCCTCCCCTTTCCGGGATGCCTATCGGGCGGTCGTGGAGCAGCTCTTCGAGACCTACCACGCCGCCCTGGAACCAGTCGGGCGCGTGGTGGAGGCGTGGTTCCCCCGCCGCCCGGAGGAGAGCGAGCGGGCCTACCGCACCCGGCTGCGCATCCGGGCGATGGACGTCTGTCGGTATCTGCTGCCTACGGCGACCCTCACCAACGTCGGGATGACGGTGAACGCTCGCGCCCTGGAGCATGGGCTTCGGAAGTGGCTCTCCCATCCCCTGGCCGAGGTTCGAGAGATCGCCCAGGCGGTGAAGGCGGTGGCCCTGCAGGAGGTCCCAACCCTGCTCAAATACGCCGAGCCTAACGCCTATTTACGCAACAGCGCAGCTCGGCTGCAGGAATGGGCGGAGTCCCTCCCGGAGGACCCCGGGCCCCTCGAAGGGGTGCGCCTGGTCTCCTGGGATCCGGACGCGGAGGTTCGGTTCCTCGCCACCTGCCTCTATCGGTTTCGCGCCCTGAGCTACGAGGCCGCCCTCGCCAGGGCCCGGGCGCTGGGGCCGGAGGAACGGCGGCGGATCCTGGATGACGCCCTGGGGGGGCGGAGCCCCTTCGACGTCCCGATCCGGGAGTTGGAGCACATTGTCTACACCTTCGATTGCCTGATGGACGAAGGGGCTTATTACGATCTCAAGCGCCACCGGATGATGACCCAGACCCCCCAGGCACTGACGGCTGCCTACGGCTACGCGACCCCGCGGGCGATCGAGGAGGCCGGGCTGGGGGCACGCTACCGGGCCGCGGTGGAGGCGGCGATGGAGCTGTGGGAGACCATGCGGCCGACGCTGGGCGAGGCCGCGGCCTACGTGCTCCCGAACGCGGTCTACCGGCGGGTGTTGATGACCATGAACCTGCGGGAGGCCTATCACCTATGCCGGCTGCGGGGCGGGCCGAACGGCCATTTCGCTTACCGCTATATCGCAATGCGGATCTATGAGGCGATCCGCGCCGTGCATCCCGCCCTAGCTGCTTACATGGGCTGCGAGGGCTATCCGTCTTCGGAGGAGATCGCTGCCCAATTCGGCGGGGTGGCCCATTCGCGGATGCCTTCCCCGGCCCCCGAGGGTTAAAAGGTTTATGGGAAGAACCCATTGTCCCAAACTCCTTGTTCGGGAGGCATGCTGATGTCTGATCCTCGCGCTCAAGCTCTGGAATACGCGCGGCGGAACCGAGATCGGTTCCTGGAGGAGCTAAAGGATTTCCTGCGCATCCCTTCCGTATCCACCGACCCGGCCTACGCATCGGAGATCCAGCGGGCGGCGGAGTGGGTGGCCGATCGGCTGCGCGGGGCCGGGGCGGAATCGGTGGAGATCCTTCCCACCGGGGGGTGTCCGCTGGTCTACGCCGAAGCCCCGGCGGGCCGGCCGGAGGCCCCCACGGTGCTGATCTATGGCCATTACGACGTGCAGCCGCCCGACCCG
>JBEPYX010000079.1:0-7144 GCA_041641155.1 Thermoflexus sp. | reverse complement strand
CAGCGGCCCCCATGGGCCCGGGCGTATTCAAGACAGGCGGAGACCAGCGCCCGGCCGATCCCCCTTCCCCGGAACCCCTCCGCCACCGCCACGTTGGCGATCAGCCAGCCGTCTGATCCCGGCCGGAAGCGGCGGATCATCGTGTAGCCCACGATGCGGCCTCCCTCCACCCAAACGTATCCAGGGGCGAAGGTCTCGCCGGGCGGGAGGAACCTCTCAAGGATCTTGAGGAGCCAGCCCAGGCGGGCCCAGAACCGCATCTCCCGGACGATCCGCTGGCCGGTTTCGTCCAACTCACCGGCGAAGGCCTCCGCCAGCAGATCGGCGATCCCGCGCAGATCACGCCGTACATCAGCGGGGCGCAGCCCGCCCATGCCCTCCCGGCCCCTCGGGATCTCCATCTCAAGCCTCCCAGCGCCGTGGGCCGCGCCGCCGGAATGCGGTGGTACCGGAGATGCAGCCCGCGCTTCGCGTCTCGTCAGCAGGGCCTGGCCGGGTCACCGCCTTTAGGTCCATCCCCATCCTCTCACGGATCGCGCCGTCCTCGCTTCTGCTGCAGGCGGCGCCTGGAGGGGAGGGGCCGTTCTCCCCCGACCGACCTCAGCGGGGTGGATGGCTGTTTAGGAATTTAAAAACAAGGGCTGAAAAGTCAAGTTGTGGAAGGAAGGGCCCAGCGCGCGACCCCTGCTTCTCAGGAGGACTCGGTCGCGGGGCGGATGGCCCAGGGTTTCCCTTCCGACTTTGCTAGGTTAAAATGATATCCGTGTATCGCCCGATGACCTTAAGTCCGGGGGAAGCGGTCTGCGATCTATCCAACCTTTCTGAGGGTACGAGCGAAGGAGGATCTATGGCGAATGAAACGCGGAGGGGCGCTCGATCCGCCGGCTCGAACGGGGCAGCGGAGGCTGTGACGGCCTACGACGCCAGCCAGATCCAGGTCCTGGAGGGCCTGGAGGCGGTCCGCCGCCGCCCCGGGATGTATATCGGCTCCACGGACATCCGGGGCCTGCACCACCTCGTCTATGAGGTGGTGGACAACGCCGTGGATGAGGCCCTGGCGGGGGTTTGCACCCACATCCTGGTGGAGATTCGGGCCGATGGGAGCGTTCGGGTCACTGACAACGGGCGGGGCATCCCGGTGGATCTGCACCCGCAGACCGGGCGGCCGGCCCTGGAGGTGGTGATGACCACGCTGCACGCCGGGGGGAAGTTTGGGGGCGGCAGCTACAAGGTCGCCACCGGCCTCCACGGTGTCGGCGTCAGCGCCGTCAACGCCCTCTCCGAGTGGCTCGAGGCGGTCGTCCAGCGGGATGGCTTCCGCTACCGCCAGCGATATGAGCGGGGTCGCCCGGTGACCCCGGTGGAGCGGGTCGGGAAGGCGGACCCACGGAACTGGTATGCCCATCCGCGCTTCCCGCCGGCGGAGCATGGGACCATCGTTCATTTCAAGCCGGATCCCGAGATCTTCCGCGGGGGGATTGACTACAAGTTCGAGACCCTGGCCCAGCGCTTCCGGGAGATGGCCTTCCTGACCCGGGGGCTCACCATCACGCTGGTGGATGAGCGGGAGGAGCGGGAGATCACGTTCTACTTCGAGGGCGGGATCCAGTCCTTCGTCCGTTACCTGAACCGCAACCGCCAGCCCCTCCACCCCATCTGGTATGTGGAGAAGATGGTGGGGGATATCCTGGTGGAGGTCGCCCTGCAGTACACCGACGCCTACAATGAGACGGTCCTGGCTTTCGCCAACAACGTCAACACGGTGGATGGAGGGACGCATCTCACGGGTTTCCGATCGGCCCTCACCCGCACGCTCAACGATTACGCACGGAAGTCGGGGCTGCTCAAGGACAGCGACCCCAACTTCACGGGCGAGGATGTACGGGAAGGGCTCACCGCGGTCATCAGCGTGAAGCTGCCGGAGCCCCAGTTCGAGAGCCAGACCAAGAGCAAGCTGGGCAACGCCGAGGTGAAGGGGGCGGTGGAATCCGTGGTCGGGGAGGCGCTGGCCCGCTGGCTGGAGGAGAACCCGCGCGAGGCCAAGGCCATTATCCAGAAGTGCCTCACCTCGGCCCGGGCCCGCGAGGCTGCCCGCCAGGCCCGCGAGCTGGTCATCCGCAAGAGCGCCCTGGAGTCCCTCACCTTGCCCGGCAAGCTGGCCGATTGCTCGGAGCGTGACCCGGAGAAGGCCGAGCTGTTCATCGTGGAGGGGGATTCGGCCGGGGGCTCAGCCAAGCAGGCCCGCGACCGGCACTTCCAGGCGATCCTGCCCCTGCGGGGGAAGATCCTCAACACCGAGCGGGCCCGCCTGGACAAGATGCTGGCCAACGAAGAGATCAAAGCCCTGATCTCCGCCATCGGCACCGGCATCGGGGATCAGTTCGATCTCTCCCGCCTGCGTTACGGCAAGATCATCATCCTGGCCGATGCCGACGTGGATGGGAATCACATCCGCACCTTGCTGTTGACCTTCTTCTTCCGGCACATGACGCCGCTCATCGAGAACGGGCATGTCTACATCGCCCAGCCACCGCTCTACCGCATCGAGGTGAAGAAGACCAAAGAGGTCCTCTACGCCTACTCCGATGCGGAGCGGGATGAGATCTTCGCCCGGCTGCGCAAGCGGGGGATCGATCCGTCGGACGAGCGCCAGGTGATCACCCAGCGCTACAAGGGGCTGGGGGAGATGAACCCCGAGCAGCTGTGGGAGACCACGATGGATCCCGCCCGGCGGATCCTGCTCCAGGTGACCATCGAGGACGCGGCGGAGGCCGATCGGGTGTTCGATATGCTGATGGGCGCGGCCGTGGAGCCCCGCCGCCGCTTCATCCAGGCCCACGCGAAAGAAGTGCGGAACCTCGACGTGTGAGCCTTCCCCGGTGCATGGGAAAGCGGGAGGGACGGCCGTCCCTCCCGCTTGGATTTCGTTTCCCCTCTCCCGAGCCCTGCAGGCGCTGCTTCGCCACCGGTGAACTGGCTGGCGTTGGCCCTGACGGCGGGCTGGGCGCGCTGCTGACGTTGGGGATCTCGTTGCTCCTCCCCCGGCTCTGGGAGCTGCCCCAGCGTCAGGTTAGGGAGCGGAATCGCTCCGCCGAAGGGAACGGGGCATCCAAGCGGCGAGAGTTTAAGCCAGAGTTCGGAACCTAAGCGGTGTCGGAGAACCTACCGGCGCAAGGGACGGGGCCGGGATGGGGTCGGCAGCACCGACTGCGACTTTTGTGGGTTGAGAAGATGAGAAGATAGGCAGGCTGAATTTTATTTGGAGGTTTGAAACCGCAGGGGCACCGAACAGTGACCGGCCAGCGGGCAATCGGCGCAGGCGGTGGGGGATGAGGGACAGGTCGGTTCTACCGGCTGAATCCGCCCGCGACGGGCCAGGTCCTCCAGCATCATCTCCACCAGTTCGGGGGTTGTATCCAGCGCGCGGGCCAGGTCGGCCACACGGTATGTGCCTCCTTCCTCCAGCAACGCGATTAACCGCTCCAGCATAGCGTCTCCTTCAGAAACTCCCGAACCACCGCGCGATGTGGAATGTTGCCCCACCGGCCAGGAAGGCGATCGCCAGCAGGAGCCCGACGCTGAAGAGGGTCCAGCGCCAGGAAGCGGTCTCCTGCCGGATGGTCCCTACCGTCGCCACACACGGGATGAAGAGCACCTGCACCACCAGGAAGGCCAGGGCCGTGGGGAGGGGGTAAGTGGCCGCGAGAATCTCCGCCAGCCCCTCCTCGTTGGCGCGGAAGAGAACCCCCAGCGTGGCGATGGAGTTCTCCTTGGCGATAAAACTGCTCAGCAGCGCCACCGTCAACCGCCAGTCCAGCCCGAGCAGGCGCCCCGCTGGCTCCAGCCACCGCCCCAGGAGGGCCAGAAAACTCTCCTCGGGGCTTCCGCCGGGGAACGCCGAGAGCAGCCAGATGACCACCGAGACGACCACGATCACGGTCCCCGCCTTGCGGACGAAGGACAGACTGCGCTGCCAGACGGAAAGGCCGATGGTGCGCCAGTTGGGGAGATGGTAGAGCGGCAGTTCCATAATGAAGGCCGACCGTCGCCCCCCAAAGAGGATGCGGTTGAGGAGGATCCCCGTCAGGGCCAGAACGGTCAGGGAGAGGAGGACCAGCCCCCATGAGACCAGCGGCGCGGCAGCACCGAAGAAGGCAGGGGCCAGGAAGACGACGACCGCCATCCGGGCCGTACAGGGGACCAGAGGGGCCAGGAGGATGGTCAACAGACGGGCCCGCCGGGACTCAATCATCCGCGTCCCCAATACCGCAGGGACGTTGCACCCGAAGCCCAGGAAGAGGGGCAGGAAGGACTTGCCGTGCAGCCCGATCAGGCGCATGAAGCTGTCCATCACGTACGCCACGCGGGCCATGTAGCCCACATCCTCCAGAAAGGCCATGGTGGCGAAGAAGAGGACTAGGATGGGGAGAAACGTCAGCACCGCGCCGGCCCCGCCGATGACCCCGTCCGCAAGGAGGCTGGAGAGCCAGGCTGGCGCGCCGGAGAGGAGGCTTCGGACGCCATCGGCCAGCGTGCCGACGACGTAGGTCTCCATCAGCCCCTGCAGGGGAGCCCCCACGGTGTACGTGAGCCAGAAGACCAGGCCGAGGACGCCAGCCAAAATGAAGAGGCCAAAGACCGGATGGGTGACCCAGCGGTCCAGCCGCTCCGTGAGGCCGATTTGGCCCGCGCGCGGGCGGGTCACCGCCGCGCGCACCATCCGGCCGATCCACTCGTACCGGCCGCTGGCGACCGCCACTTGGGCGTCGTCGTGGGCGCGCAGGATGGCATGCACTTCGTCCCAGCGCTCCGGAGGCAGGGCGGAGCGCATCATCGCCGTAATCTCGGGATCCCCCTCCAGCAACTTCAGGGCAACCCACTCTGGGGGATAAGGAGACGGCACGTAGCCAGCGATCCGCTCCCCGATGGAGTCCAGAACTTGCCGCTGGTCCTGACGAATCTGCGGAAGCCGCGGCGTGTAGGGGATTTCCCCGCGGGCCATCCGTTCCACCGTCTCCAACAGTTCCTGAATCCCTATCTTGTGAACGGCGGACATCGGTACCACGGGTACCCCCAGCGCTGCCTGAAGCACTTTCGGCTCCACCTGGATGCCCTCTTGCTGAGCGACGTCCATCATATTCAGCGCCACGACTACCGGCGCCGGGAGCGGCAGGAGTTCCGCCACGAGGTAAAGGCTCCGCTCCAACGTCGCCGCATCCACCACGGCGATGACCACGTCGGGCCGCTCCCGGATGATGAACTCCCGGGCGATGAGTTCCGCTAGGGAATTGGCGGTCAGGCTGTACGTACCCGGCAGGTCCACCAGCCGGTAAGTGGTGCCGTCCCGGGTGAACGTGCCCTCCTTGCGCTCCACCGTCTTGCCAGGCCAGTTGCCCACGTGCTGATGCAGGCCGGTGAGCAAGTTGAAGAGGGTGGACTTGCCCACGTTGGGCTGACCGGCCAGGGCGACCAGGATCGGGCGCTCCCGAACGACCGAGGGGGTTTTGACTTGCGAAACCGTTCGGTCGGTGCTCATTCTGTCCTCCGTACGATTACTTTCCCGGCCTCGCCGCGCCCCAGAGCCACGCGGGTATCCCGCACGCGGACGATGAGCGGCCCGTGGCCGAGGTTCTGCAGGACGGTGACTGGCGCTCCTGGCGTCAGTCCCAGGGAGACCATCCGACTGCGCAGGGAATGACCGCCGAGCAGTTGAGCGATCACACCCCGCTCTCCGGTGCGCAGCGCGCTGAGAGGGACCCCGTCCTCTTGAGACGGATGGGATGTTGGATAAGGGAACGCCTTCTCTTCAGCGGCCATTTTCCTCCTTTGACGGACAATCAGCGCCGTAGCCGGTCAGGAAGAACTGCACGGTGCAAATCTGCAGCCCCTCCTGAGGGTGCGGTAGACCGTTGCCAGACTGAGGTGAGGGAAACGTTCCCGCGCCCAGGCGTCGAGCGCTTCCGCATCCAGATGCTCCCGACTCTCCTCTAAAACCTCCAGCCCGATCTGTCGCTGGCGGGTGAGCCGGTAGCCACAGGCATGCAGGGTGGTGACCCGCGGATGCGAGTTCATTGCTTTCGTCATCCCAATCCCCAGTTGGCAAATAGGACTCTCTTTTGAAAGCCACAAAGGGCACAAGGAACCCACCAAAGACAAGAAAGGCACAAAAAAGACTTCATGTTCCCTCGCGTCTTTTGTGGTTTTAGCCATAATTTCGAATGATTCGCATTTACAATTATAGCGGATCGCGCGGAAATGTCAAACGATCGCTCGCGTTGGAGTGGGCCTGGCGGTTTAAACTGCGTAGTGTTGGCGGATTATATCGGGGGTAAAGCCGACTGCAACGGGAACGCGCTGGCGAGACCGATCCCAAGTTGCAGCACACCCGGCCCAGTCCCTCGGGGTGGGAGAGATGCCAGGCCCTGCGGTAGAGCCAACCGATAACCTATGTCAGCCCCTTGGGATCTGCGCGCGGGCGGCGGTTGGACTCAGTCCCTGACCGGTTGCGCTCCTGACCGCCTTTTTCTGTGCCCCAGGCGTGGGGGTAGTCACTCCTTATGGCTCCTTTAGTAATGTCTAAAGGTCAAGGACTATTCTCAACTCCAGACAGGGTCGGTTCCTCCCATCGCCCTCGCGGGGGTCCGCGGGCGACACCGACGCCCATTGGGCTCAAACCCGCTCCGGGGCACCGCGGCCACCCACGTCCGTCCATCCCGGGCGACGGCGTAGGGGTTGCGGGTCCCGCCGTTCAGGCGATCGCGCCGCACCCCATTCCGGCGCTCCTCGGGCACCGGATACGGACACGGGATGGGTGGACCTCGATGCGCGCCACCCGGCCGTGACGACGGTGCTTGACCGCCTGGGTCCAGCCGACACCGAGGGCGCCTCGCTTCCCGACTCGCAGCAGGTCGCGGTAGACTCGGCACACCTCCCGACGGTCCACGCGCCGTCCGTCGCGGACCCCCGGCACGCCCGCCTGTCCGGAGGTCCGCTGGCGAGTGGACTGCACGACCAGGGGAGCCGCCTCATCTTCCGAGGCCGCAACAGCCCAGGCCCCGACCCCGCGGGCCGGCCGATCCCGGCTCCGGCCTCCCCACCGGGGGCCCACCCCTTCCGCCGCGCTGGCCGCCGCTCCAGCCGCGGG
>JBEPYX010000078.1:0-7171 GCA_041641155.1 Thermoflexus sp. | reverse complement strand
AGGAGGGAGGGCCCGGCTTGGCCGATCCTTGTCGGCTGCCGTTTTCGTCAGGCCTCCGCCGCGGGGTCCGAGCGCAGGGGGGCAAGGAGGGCGGGGGGGCAGAGGATGAGCTCCAGGCCAGCTCCTGGCGCATGCGCCGACGGAGCGCTCGTAGGTGCGCATAGCCAGGGCGTGGTGGCCCAACGCTTCATGCGCCTGGATGAGAAGCCCGCAGGCTCTCCCATGGGAGGGGTCCCGCTCCAGCATCCGTTACGCCGGGGCAGCCACCTCCTCACCATGCGTTCCACGCCACAAGGGCGCAGGCGACCAGCTCCGCGGCGCCCAGATATCGGGCGAGCAGGCGCTCCCACTCGGGAAGCGCCTGCTCTGCGTAGCCGCATTCCTCCAGGAACCCCCCGGGCCGGCGCGAGAGCCTGGCGCCGCAGGCTCAGGGCCTCCTCGGGGGCGAGGGGCTCCCGCGCCCGGTCCAGCAGCGCGATGAAGAGATCGGCGTCAATGGGGAGAATCCAGTTTAGGTTCAAGCGCAGGCATCCGATCGGCCTGCTTTGGAGATTCACCAATCACCGTCTTTGGCATCCGGATAGCACCAGAGGGCGACCTGCATGATCACCGATTTGGTCCACGCCTGGTGCATCTTGTCCACCACCTCCGGCGGATGGCCTTTCTTCGCTAAGAACGGCTTGATGGTGGCGGTGATGGGGTAGATGAAGGCGATGAGGTAGCGCATGGGGATATGGGGCACCGACTGCACGCCGTCGGTCCGGTTCTTCTTGGTCCGATGGTGACGCAGGCCGATCTCGTGGGCGTAGTTCAGCCAGTCCGCGTCGTAGGGCCGGTTGCAGGTGTCCAGGATCCACTGGCCGAACCGCTTGCGGACCGCCTGGAGGTAGTGGGCGTCCGGATGCCCGTCGGGGCCGGAGAAGTAATAGAGCAGGTGGGGGTGGGATCCGACCCAACCATACCAGAGGTCGAGGATCTCCTCCACCTGGTCCGCCAGGACCTCCCCTGCCATCCGCAGGTAGCGGACGTCCTCCTCGGTGAACATGGTCGCCTTCTTCAGGTTCTCGAAATCCTCCACGCTCACCGGGGATCGGGCGGCCTCGGCGGTCCCGTAGGTGTATCCGGGGATCGTTTGAGCAGCCATCGCGCACCTCCGTTTCACCGGGTAGAAAGCGGAGCTGTTCGACTCGGTCGTGGGAAGGTTCGGTCACGGGATCACGTTCAGCGTCCCCCGCAGGCGGATGTTCTGGGGGTGGAGCTGGCACCAGATGGTGAAGGCGCCGACCTTATCCGCTTTGAAGGTGATGTTCTTGGTCTCGTCAGGCTTCAGCACCTCCCGGATGTTGAAGGGATCGATGGAGAACCCTTCGCTGATGGGCGATTTGTTGGTGACCCGCAGCGTCACCTGAGCGCCGGCCGGGACCACGATGTCGTTGGGCGAGTTGATCACATTGAAGGCGCGGACGTTTTTGATGGTGACCCCCTCGATGGTGGCCTCGGGGATCGTGGTGTCGAAGGCCTCGATGACGATGTCGTAGGTCAGGGACGAGGGGCGCGCGGCGCCGGGCGCGCAGCTGGCCACCAGCGCTGCCCCTAGGACAGGGACCATGAAACCCGCAACCAGCCATGCGATGCTCCGCCACATCGCGCACCTCCTGAATAGGGATGGGGTAAGGATGCTGCGAGCAGAAAGGTTGGGCGGTTCGCTTCATCCCCCTCGCCCCATGGCGGGGCTGGGCCCATGCTCGGATCCGGCGGACATCCGGATCTCGTATCCGGCCCGCTGGAGGGCCTCGTCGAGCTGCTCCACGGTGGGCTCCACGATGTAGAAGGCCTCGTCCCCGAAGACGATGGTGGGAGTGCTGCGGAAACCCCGGTTGAGGTGCTCCACGTAGCGCGCTGCCTCCTCGTCCTCCTCGATGTTGATCTCGATGAAGGGGATGCCCAGCGCGCGGAGCCGGTCTCGGGCCAGGGCGCTATCCTCGCAGTCGGGGCGGGCATACATCCGGATGGGGAGCGGCTTGCCGACCGTCATGCCGGCACCTCCGTTCGAGGGGTGAAATCCGGGCACTCGGTGTAGGTGTCCGCATCGGGCAGGGGGGCGTCCATGAAGGCGCAGTGGTGGGGGGCGGCGGGGTTGTCCGGATGCGCCATCGGCCGGAAGAAGGCGCATCCCCAGCACATCTCGTAGACCACTACGAGGCCTTTCTCCGCCATCCGGCGGACGAGGTGCTGCAGGATGCGATGCAGGCGCTCCTGATCCTCGGCGGGGAGCTCGGTGATCGCCGCCTCCAGATCGTCGAGCATGCCCTCGAGGTCTGCCACTCGTCGGCGCCCCGCCCCGGTCAACCGGAGGCCGATGATGCGGTGATCCGCCGGCCAGGGCTCCCGGGCGGCGAGGCCCTTGCGCTCCAGGGCGTCGGCCACCTCGCTGGCGGTGGCCATGGTCGCCTGGAGGCGCTGGGCCAGCCCGCCGATGGTGCGAACCCCGGGCCGGGCGTAGGCGAGGAAGAGGAGCGCCTGAACCTGGGCGGAGGAGAGGCCGAGGGCCTGCCCGGCCCGGCGGACCATGATCTGGATCGCCTGGGCGATCCGGAAGAGGGCGATGGCGATCTGCCCCGATAGCCGCTCGGAGCGAAGGCGCGGGTTGAATGGGGATCCGTGGGCCATCATTATTTCGGACTCCTAAATTTCTGTGGCCCACAGTATAACCAGGAGCGGGCATTTTGTCAAGGGCCTGGACGTTTCGGGGGATCGCTTCCCCCCGCCGCCGGAGGTGGGGCCGTTCTGAGGGCCATTCGGCAGCCATGCGATCCCCATCGCGCTTGAGCGACGATCGGGAGAGGAGGAGAATGATCAGCAAGAGGCGTCCCATCGACGTCATTTCATCCTTTTGAGGAGGCATCGCCATGGCGGTTCAGGAGCGCGTGCGGTTTGGGGAGGCGCGGCTGTTCATCGGGGGCCGGTGGGTGGACGGAGGGGCGGCGATCCCGGTGCGCGATAAATACACCGGGGAGGTCATCGGGACGGTCCCCGAGGCCCGGCGGGAGGATGTGGAGGCGGCGGTGGCAGCGGCCCAGGAGGGGGCCAAGGCGATGGAGGCGCTGCCGGCGTGGCGGCGGGCGGAGATCCTCCGGCGGACAGCGGAGCAAATCCGGGAGCAGAAGGAGGACTTCGCCCGCTTGATCGCCGCGGAGGCGGGGAAGGCGCTGAAGTGGGCGCGGGTCGAGGTGGAGCGGGCGATCTGGACGTTCACCCTCGCTGCCGAGGAGGCGCGGCGGGTCGGCGGTGAGGTGATTCCCATGGACGCCGTCCCAGCCGGGGAGGGGTATTTCGGGTTCTACATCCGGCGGCCGGTGGGGGTGGTGGCCGCCATCACCCCGTTCAACTTCCCCTTGAACCTCGTGGCGCACAAGGTCGCCCCCGCCCTGGCGGCGGGGAACGCAGTGGTGCTGAAGCCGGCGAGCGCGACGCCGCTGACGGCGGTGAAGCTGGCCCGCGTCCTCGAGGCGGCCGGGGTGCCGCCGGGCGGGTTCAACCTGATCTTCGGGCCCGGGGGGACCGTGGGCGAGTGGCTGGCGGCCCATCCCGGGGTGGGGAAGGTGACCTTCACCGGGAGCCGCACCGTGGGGGAGCGGTTGACGCAGGTGGTGGGGATCAAGAAGCTGACCCTGGAGCTGGGGAACACGACCCCCGTGGTGGTGGCCGAGGATGTGACGGATCTGGGGTGGGTGGCGCAGCGCCTGGCGGTGGGGGCGTTCTACTACTCCGGGCAGGTCTGCATCTCAGTGCAACGGATCTATGGGACGCGGGAAGTCTTCGGGCCGCTGGTGGAGGCCTTCGCCGGGGCGGCGCGCGGGATGGTGGTGGGCGACCCGCTGGATGAGCGGGTGGATGTGGGGCCGCTCATTGACGAACGGGAGGCGATGCGGGTGGAAGGTTGGGTCCAGGAGGCCGTGGGCGGCGGGGCGGAGGTGGTGACGGGCGGCCGGCGGGAGGGGCCGGTGGTATGGCCCACGGTGCTGATCCGGGTGCGGCCGGAGATGCGGGTGGTGCGGGAGGAGGTGTTCGGGCCGGTGGCCTCGGTGCTGGAGGCGGGGGATTTCGAGGAGGCGCTGGCCGCGGCCAACGCCACGGAATACGGCCTGCAGGTGGCGGTGTTCACCCGCGACATCAACCGGGTGCTGCAGGCGATCCGGAGGCTGGACTTCGGAGGGATCATCATCAACGACACCCCGAGCTTCCGGGCGGACCACATGCCCTACGGCGGGGTGAAGGGGAGCGGCCTGGGGCGGGAAGGGGTGCGCTACGCCATTGAAGAGATGACCCACGTGCATATGGTGGTCCTTCGCCCCGCCCCATAAACCGTCGGGGAGGCCACACCCATGAAGACGCGAGCGGCGGCCCTCGACGAGATGGGGAAATCCATGCCCTCAAGGGCTCTGATATGGGCTGATATGGGCTCCGCCATCCCCCCGGGATCTCCCCCGCTTCCTGGCGCTCTACCCGGCCGGGATGCTGCCGGTGGATCTGCCCCGGAGCTGGCTCCTCCGTTTGAGGGAGATCAACGAGGGCCGCTCGAGGCGCTCGCCTGAAGGGAGGCCGTGCGCCAGGTGGGGCGCTGGGGTTGAACGGCGGGGTCGCCGCCGAGCCCGGGGGCCTTCTCAGCAGGGATTCCTCGTTCGCCCCCACGGGAGGGGAGTGGGTTGTTTGACCCACCCCTCCTCGTTTTTTGATGCGTGCATTATGATTAGGGAAACAAAGCCGTGTGGGGGTTCGGGGATGGACCTGGGGGTGCCGATCTTGATGACCGGGGCGATCCTGACGGTGGGATGGTTCTTCCTCGGGATGCAGTGGAACGTGCACAAGGGGCAGCGCCTGCTGCGCTGGATGCGGGAGGGGTTGCCCTTGCTCAGCGAGCGGACGACGCTGGAATGGGTGGGGACCTCCCTGGTGCGCCTGAGGATGCGGGAGGCCAAAACCCCCTTCCGGGAGGTAGAGCTCCTGCTGGTCTTCGAGCCCCGCGATGTCCCGTTCCTCTGGCTGTTCTCCCGATGGCGGGGGCGGCGGGATCTGATGATCGTGCGGGCGCGCCTCCGCCAGCCGCCCACCTTTGAAGGCGAATGGGGAAACCCCTCCATGTGGACCGGGCGGGAGATCCTGAGCCGCCTGGTCTGGGCGGAGTGGGAGCAGGTGGACTTGGCCGGGGGGCGCCTGGCGTATCGGGGGTCCGGGGCGCCCCAGATCATCGGGGAATGCTTGAGCGATCTGGGGCGCAGCTATCCGTACATCGCCCGGCTGTCCGTGCGCCGGAGCGAGCCGCACCATCTTCAGATCCACGTTGGGTTCCCGATGGACCGGAAGGTCCCTGCCCGCGAGGTCTTCCAGCAGATCCGCCGCATCGCGGAGCGGGTGAGCCGCAGCGCCGCGGCCTCGTAGGGCGTGGGCGTCTGGCCGGATCCGGGACGGATCCTTGAAGGATGCGGCCCTCCCGCGGAGCGTTCGGTGCGGTGTCCCCACGGAGGGAACGGGATCCGGGGAGCGCGTTTCCCACGGGTGAGGTCCTTGGAGGGAGAATGCCCTTCCCGCTGGCCGCCTTCCTGGTGTTTCTGATGGCCGCCTTGCTCTCCGCGGGGATGTCCCCGTTGGCGGCGCGCCTGGGCCGGCGTTGGGGGATGGTGGATCGGCCGGGAGGGCGTCGGCGTCATCGAGGGGAGATCCCCCGCATCGGCGGCTTGGCCCTCTGGCTCGCCTTCACCTCGGCTGTCCTCTTCGCCCAGATCCTGCCGATCCCCCGCTTCGATCCCAAGGAGAGCATTCGCTTGGCGGGCTTGGTGCTGGGGGGGACGCTGAGCCTGATCCTGGGGCTGGTGGACGATCGGTGGGAACTTCCCCCCGGGCCCCAATTCCTCGGCCAGGTGTTGATCGCCTTGTCCGCTCTCCCTTTTCTCATTTTCATTGAATACGTGAACAATCCCCTGACCGGCCGTCCGATCGTTTTCCCCCCGTCCGTGGTTGTTTTGCTCACCGTCTTCTGGCTGGTGGGGATGATGAACACGGTGAACTGGCTCGATGGGGTGGATGGGCTGGCTGGGGGGGTGGTGGCGATCGTGGCGGCGGTGCTCTTCCTGCACGCGGGCTACCGCCTGGATCCGCCGCAGCACAGCGTGGCGTTGCTCCCCGCGGCCCTGGCCGGGGCCTGCGTGGGATTCCTGCCCGCCAACTGGTCGCCGGCCCGCTTGTTCCTGGGGTCCTCCGGCGCCCTCTTCCTGGGCTACACCTTGGGCGCTCTGGCGATCATCGGAGGGGCGAAGGTGGCGACCGTAGTGATGGCCATGGCATTGCCGATCGCCGATGTGGCCTGGCTGATCGCCTATCGCTGGCGCCGGGGGCGGCGGCCGACCCAGGGGGGGCGCGACCACCTGCACTTCCGCCTGCTGGATGCCGGCTGGTCCCCCCAGCGGGTCCGGATGGCCTACTACGGCTTCGCGGCCGTGGCGGGGGGAATCGCTCTGCTGATCCCCTCCGCCCTTTACAAGGCCCTGGCTTTAGCCGTGCTGGCCGGGGCCCTCCTGTGGGCGCTGCGGCAAGCGCCCCCCGAGGCGTCTCCGTAACCCGCTTCCGCAAGCGGCGGTTTTTTGATAAAGTTTTAAGAAGCTCTGACAGGGGCCGGGTGCCCTCCGCGACGCCCTTGGCAGCTTAGAGGCGCTCGGGGCCCAAGGGCCGGGAGGTGGCGGATGGCGACCACGGGAAGCCTCCGGGAGATGCCGCTGGCCGCCCTGATCGAGGCCAGCATCCGGTCTCGGGCGTTCGCTCGGCTCCGGCTGCAGCACGGCGGGTGGGAAGGGGAGATCTACTTCGCGGATGGGGAGATCGTCCACGCGGCGTGCGGGGATCTGAAGGGGGAGCCGGCGTTGTGGAGATTGCTGAGCTGGACGGATGGTTCGTTCACCCTCGAGGATGAAGTGCGCAGCCCCGAGCGCACCCTCTACCGGCCCTGGCGGGAGCTTTTGCTGGAGGGGATGCAGCGCGCCGCCTCTGCCCCGGATGCCACAGGCCCTCCCCCTGCTTCCCCCTCCGAATGGGTGTCCCGGCTTCGGGCCATCGAGGGCGTCCTCGGCGTGGTGGTCAGCGGCCCGGATGGGGTGGTGATGGCAGCGGAGGTGCCGGA
>JBEPYX010000077.1:0-7193 GCA_041641155.1 Thermoflexus sp. | reverse complement strand
CATGGAGAAATCCAGGGATCCGAACTAGAATATTGTACACCAAACCGCGATCGGGGAGCCGCTGGTGCCTCCAGAGGCCCGGGCTGGGGGGATCCGCACCTCGGACCCTTATGCCCGCGGTCCCCGGCGGGAAACCATCACACGGGAGGCATTCGTGTTCCCCCGAACTCCGGATGAGGTCATGGAGGCCCTCCAGGCCCACCGATACATTGCGGAGCGCGGGCTGGCGACGGCGATCTTTCTGGCGCTGCGCCTGGGCCGTCCCCTGTTCCTGGAGGGCGAGCCCGGCGTCGGGAAGACGGAGGTCGCCAAGGTCCTGGCGAGCCTGCTCCAAACGGAGCTGATCCGCCTCCAGTGCTACGAGGGGCTCGATGTCCACAGCGCGGTCTACGAGTGGGATTACGCCCGCCAGATCCTGCAGATCCGCATGCTGGAGGCCACCGGCGAGCGGGACGAGGCCCGCATCCGCCAGCAGATCTTCAGCCCCGCCTTCCTGATCAAACGGCCGCTGCTGCAGGCCCTTGAGGCGAAGAACGGCCGCCCCCCGGTGCTGCTCATCGACGAGCTGGATCGGGCGGATGAGGAGTTCGAGGCGTTCCTCCTGGAGCTGCTCTCCGACTGGCAGATCACCATCCCCGAGATCGGGACGGTGCGGGCGGAGCAGCCGCCTGTGGTGGTCATCACCTCCAACCGGACGCGGGAAATCCACGACGCCCTCAAACGCCGCTGCCTCTATTTCTGGATCGATTATCCGTCCTTCGAGAAAGAGGTCCAGATCGTGCGGGCCCGGATCCCGGAGGCCCCGGAGCGCCTGACCCGGCAGATCGTAGCCTTCGTCCAGGAGCTGCGCCGGCTGGATCTTTACAAGCTCCCTGGTGTGGCCGAGACCCTGGACTGGGCGGCGGCCCTGCTGGCGCTGGATCAGACGGAGCTGAACCCGACGGTGATCGATGAGACCCTGGGTGTGCTGCTCAAGTATCAGGACGATGTGCTCAAGGTGCGGGGGGAGATCGCCCGGGATCTGCTGGCCAAGGCGATGATTCAGGCCGAGATGGCGGGAGGGTAGATCGCCGACGGGAGGGCGTTGCTTGCTTTCGCTTGTTCAAAGGGTGGACATGTGCCTGATCGATGTGCCCACTACGGTCCGTCTTCAAGGATCCAATCGCTGGCCATCGGGCCCGGGGGGAGATGATCGGCCTCGTGCTGGCCTCCGGATTTCAGTGCGCAACCTGCCTCGGTTTGTAGAACCGATGATACCCCAAGGAGCCGGATGCCTGGCCACTTCTTGGACCACCTGATTCGTTTCGGCCGGACGCTGCGGGCGGCGGGGGTGCCGATCACCCCCGGCCAGATCATGGCCTTCGCGCGGGCGCTGGAGTGGATCCCGCTCGGGGACCGGGAGGCCTTCTACTACGCTGCCCGCTGCACCTTGATCTGCCGGCGGGAGGACCTGGAGACCTTCGATCGGATCTTCGACTGGTTCTGGCGCAACCCGCTGACCGGCGGCGCCCTCCCGCCCGGGCTGCTCTCCACCGCCCCCGGCCCGATCCGCCGGCGGGAGAACCGGCCTCGCCCGGCGGAGGTGGGGCATCCCCCTTCCCCCCAGCCGCCGCCGGAGACCCCCGAGGCCCCACCGGTGATCCTGGCCGACCGGGCCATGACCTACAGCCCCATCGAGATCCTGCGCCGCAAGCAGTTCGAGCGGTTCTCCGAGGAAGAGATCCAGCTGGCCCGCCGGCTGATGGCCCGGCTCCGCTGGCGGATCCAGGAGCGGGAGACCCGGCGCCTCCGCCCGGGCCCCAAGGGGGACCACTTGGACCTCCGGCGGACGGTGCGGCGGAGCATGCGGCATTCCGGGGAATGGGTGCGCCTGCTCTGGCGAGCCCGCAAACGCAAGCCCCGCCCTCTGGTCGTGCTCTGCGATATCAGCGGCTCCATGGAGCGCTACGCCCGGATGCTCCTCCACTTCCTCCATGCCCTGAGCCACACCCGGCGCCACGTCGAGTCCTTCGTCTTCGGCACCCGCCTCACCCGCATCACCCGCTGCCTGCGCCATCGGGACGTGGACGAGGCCCTCCGGGAGGTCAGCAAGACCGTGCTGGATTGGTCCGGGGGAACGCGGATCGGCGAGTGCCTGCACGTCTTCAACCGGGACTGGGCGCGGCGGGTGTTGGGCCGGGGGGCGGTCGTGATGATCATCAGCGACGGCTGGGACCGGGGGGATATCGGTCTCCTCCGGCAGGAAATGGAACGCCTCCAGAAGTCGTGCTATCGTTTGATCTGGCTGAACCCGTTGCTGGGGATCCCCGGGTATCAGCCGCTCACCCAGGGGATGCAGGCTGCCCTCCCCTACATCGACGACTTCCTCCCGGCGCACAACCTGGCCAGCCTGGAGCAGCTGGCTGCCTACCTGGAGCGGCTTCCGTCCCGCCGCTCCGCCCGGCGTTCGGGCTGCGTCCGCCCGATGGCGGAGGCCAAGGCCGAAGCGTAGCGGATCCTGTCCTTCCGGAGGCTGAGGATGCGCGAGGTGCTGGAGGCGATCGAGCGATGGAAGGGAAGGGGTGAGCGCGTGGCGCTGGCCACGGTGGTGAAGGTGATCGGCTCCGCGCCCCGGGACGTGGGGGCAAAGATGGCGGTCTCCTCCGGCGGCGAGATGGCCGGGTCGGTGAGCGGGGGCTGTGTGGAGGGCGCTGTCTTCGAGATCGCCCAGGAGGTGCTGCGCACGGGGCGCCCTCGCCTCGTGCGCTTCGGCATCAGCGATGAGATGGCCTGGGATGTGGGGCTGGCGTGTGGGGGGACCATTGAGGTCTTCGTGGAGCCGCTGCCCTGAACGCGATCGTTCCGGATACCTCAGGAGGGGCCATGAGTTGGTTCGATCGGGTGCGGGAGGCGATCCGGAAGGAGACGCCGCTGGCGGTCGCCACCGTGATCCGCGGGCCCGAACCCTGGATTGGGGCCAAGTGGGTCTTCGAGCCCGAAGGGGATGGATGGGGGAGTCTGCATCCGGAGCTGGACCGTCGGGTCCAGGAGCTGGCGCGGCGCTACCTGGCCATCGGCCACTCGGGCACGGCCGTCCTTCCCTCCCCGGAGGGGGAGGTGGAGGTCTACATTGAAACCCACGTTCCTGCTCCCCTGTTGATCATCGTGGGGGGCACCCATATCGGCATCGCCCTGACCTCCATTGCCAAGATCCTGGGATGGCGGGTGTATCTGGTGGACCCCCGCCGCACTTTCGCCACCCCCGAGCGGTTCCCCCACGTGGATCGCCTGATCCACGCCTGGCCCGACGAGGCCCTCCCCGCCCTCATCACCCCGCGGACAGCGGTGGCGGTCCTCACCCACGATCCTAAGCTGGATGATCCGGCGGTGATGGCGGCGCTGCAAAGCCCGGCCTTCTACGTGGGCGCGCTGGGGAGCCGCAAGACCAACGCCCGGCGCCTGGAGCGCCTGCGCCGCAAGGGGATCCCGGAGGAGGTCCTCGCGCGCCTTCACGCCCCGATTGGCCTGGACATCGGCGCGCGCACCCCTGAGGAGATCGCGTTGAGCATCATGGCGGAGATCGTGGCGGAGCAGAGTCGGTTGCGGCGCACCGCGTGGGCGATCGCTGCGGAGGAGGCCCGCCCATGAAATTCGGACCGGTCCCGGTGGAGGAGGCCGTCGGGCGTGTGCTGGCCCACAACGTAGTGGATGGACAGGGCAACCGCCTGTTTCGCAAGGGCCGGCGTCTGACGGCGGAGGACGTGGCCCGGCTGAAGGCGGAAGGCTATCAGGAGATCGTGGTCGCTGAGCTGGAGCCCGGCGATGTGGGGGAGGACGAGGCCGCCCGGCGCATCGCCCTGGCCTGCGAGGGCCCCGGGCTGCGGCGCATCCCGGCGGCCGGGGGGCGGGTGAACTTCCTGGCGGACGTGGCGGGGGTGTTCCTGGTGGAGGCGGATCGGCTGGCGGCATTGAACCGCCTCCCCGGGGTCACCATGGCGACCCTGGCCCGGGGGAGCGTGGTGCGCGCCCGGCAGATCGTCGCCAGCCTCAAGATCATCCCCTTCGCCCTGCCGGAGGCGATCGTCGCCCAGGCGGAGGCGCTGTTGCAGCGCGACAGCCCCCTGATCGGTGTCTACCCGTTCCAGCCCCGCCGGGTCGCCCTCATCCTCTCCGGTCATCCGGCGATCTGGCCGCGCCTGGTCGCGGACTTCGAGGGCCCGTTGCGGGAACGGGTGGCCGCGTGCGGGGGGATCTGGATGGGGACGCAAACCGTGCGCCATGAGGAGCCGGCGTTGGCGCAGGCGATGGAGCGGGCGTTGCAGGAGGGAGCCGACTTCCTCATCCTGGCCGGCGAAACGGCGATCATGGACGAAGAGGATATCGCCCCGCGGGCGATCCGGCGCATCGGGGGGATGATCGAGGCCTTCGGCGCGCCGGTAGACCCCGGGAACCTCCTGCTGATCGCCTATCGCGAAGGGATCCCCATCCTGGGGGCGCCGGGATGCGCGCGGAGCCGCCATCGGAACGTGGTGGACTGGGTGATCCCGCGCCTGATGGCCGGGCTGCGGCTGACCCGGGAAGAGATCGCCGCGATGGGCCACGGGGGGTTGCTGGAGGATGTGGAGGAACGCCCCGCCCCCCGGCTGATCGGATCCGCGTGATCGCTCCACGAAGGACTCCCCGATCCCCCTAAGCGGCGGCGAACGCCCCCCCTCGCTCCCTCCCTCGGCGGGGTGGACCGGATCCTTGCATCTGACATCTGATATAAGATGAAAAGGTCAACGGTTCGAACCCCGGCCCGCGGGAGATGGCGGTGCGCGTTCCGCGCTTCGTGTTGCTCTTGGTCAGCTTGGCCGCGTTGATCTACATCACGGAGCGGCTCTGGTCCCTGTTCAGCCTGTTCGCCGACCTGATTCGGATGCTGGCCCTGGCCTGGCTGCTGGCCTATATGCTCCACCCGCTGGTCGCCTGGCTGGACCGCGGGCCGATCCCGGAGCCGTGGCTGGAGGGCTGGATCCGACGGGGGGCGCCGCCCGGGATCCGTCGCCTCGCCCGCTTTCGCATCCCCTACGCCGTCGGCGCCACGCTCGTGTATGCGGGTCTGCTGGGGGTGCTGCTCATCGGCCTCCTGCTCGGGCTGCCTATCGTGGTCCGCCAGGCCTTGGATCTGGCCGCGTTCCTGCCCGCCCAGCTCCAGCGCGTTCCGGAGATCCTCGTGGGGCTCCAGCGCGACCTGGCCGCGCGCCTGAACCTCCCGATGGAATCCCTCTCGATCCTCCCCTCGCGGGAGGCCTGGCAGGATCTGGCACGTCAAGGGGCCGGCTGGGCGTTCCCCATCCTGGTGGGAACCGCGCGGCGGATCGGGGAGGGCGTGGTGGAGTTCCTGTTGATCCTGGCATTAAGCTATTACACGATGCTGGATTGGAGGAATCTTTCCCAGCGCGTTCTCTCCCTGATCCCCCCCGCTTACCATGACGAGATCCGGTCGACAGCGGAGATCCTGGATCGGACCTTCGGGGGGTTCCTACGCGGTCAGCTGCTGATCGCCTTGACCAACGGGCTCGTCACGTTCCTGGTGATGCTGATCTTCCGCGCGCCGTATGCTGGGTTGATCGCCCTGCTTTCCTCCATCGTCATCCTGATCCCTATCCTGGGCGCCCCCGTCGCCTTATGGGGCCCACCGCTCATCCTCTGGCTGCAGGGGGCATGGGCCGCCGGGCTATGGATGTGGCTGATCCTGATGGTCTACCAGCAGGTCTTTTTCCATTTCATCATCCCTCGCCTGCTGGGGGAGGCGACCGGGTTGCCGCCCCTGCTCGCCCTGATCGCGGTTCTCATCGGGGTGCGCCTCTTCGGGTTCTGGGGGTTCGTCTTCGCCATCCCGGTGGCCGGGGCAGGCTATAGCCTGGCCTTCCTGATGCTCGCCCGCCGTGCGGCCACGAACCGGCTGCCTGAGCCGTCCATGGGATCATCGCCCATCGATCCGATCGAAGATCGTAAATGAGATCGAACACCATGCCGTCCGCCGTGCGCACCCGGAAACCCTGACGCTTTGGGGATCCACCAGCGGCGGAGGATGTCCGAGACGGATTTCTCGACGCCCTCCCATTCGAACGACTCGAGGCGCTCCGGGTCAGTCGTCCCAGCGGAACAGCGCACTCGGGCCATCGTCTTCCCCTCTGTTCGGCCGGCAGGGATGGGGGGAGCGGCTGGGGAACCTTTGGGCTCCGGCCATCGTCCTTTTAAAGAGGGCTTTGTCCGCGCGGATCTTCCCGCCGCGCTCCTATGGAAGCGCGATGGAGGCTGCCGAGAGCAGCCTCCATGCCGCAGCGATCCCGAGCGGCCTTTTCCGAACATATTCCAGAAACAGGGGGACCTCCGATGAAAGCCAAGATCACCATCCGAGCGGTGGGGATCGCGCTGGGATTGGCCGCTTGTCAGACGGGCGGCCCGCTCGTTCCGCCTACCCCCACTGCCTTGCCGGCTCCTCCCCCGGCCACGCCCACGCCGACGGTCATCCCCACGCCGTCGGCCCTTGCGGGGCCCTTCGCGGTCGTCCTGGTTCAACCCACCGATCGGCTGAATGTCCGGGCCGGCCCAGGGCCCGATCAGCCGATCCTCACGACGCTGCCGCCGGACGCCTCCGGCCTGCTCCCCACCGGGAGGGAACAGATCGTCGAGGGGGTCCGTTGGGTGGAGGTCCGTCTCCCCGATGGGCAGATCGGCTGGGTGAACGCGGCGTTCCTGACCCAGCAGGTCTCCCTCCAAGCCTTCTGCGCCGACCCCCAGGTGGCGGCCCTGCTGGACCGTCTGGAGACGGCCATCCGGGAACGGGACGGCCAGGCCCTGGCGGCGCTGATCAGCCCCATCCATGGGCTGCGGATCCACGTCAGCCGTGTGAGCGACGCCGTGGTGATCCGGCCGGATCAGGCTGCGACGCTGTTCACCGATGACATCCCTATCCGCTGGGGCATCCACCCCGCCAGCGCGCTGGAGATCGTGGGCCCCTTCCGAGAGGCCGTGCTGCCGGATCTCTTGGACGTCATGGCGCGGCCCCACGAGCGGCATTGCGGGCTGCTGGTGCCGCCCGTTACCTATCAGCCGGCATGGCCGGAGGCCTATCGGGCCTTTCATTTCTACAGCCTGCACCGGCCGGGGACGCCGGGCAACGAGCTGGATTGGCGGACTTGGGTGGTGGGGGTGGCGATGGTGGA
>JBEPYX010000076.1:0-7236 GCA_041641155.1 Thermoflexus sp. | reverse complement strand
AAACCGGCTGCTTCGGCTTTTGTCCCCTTTGAGGGGTTCCTCTTCATTAAAATCCTTAGATCCTGGAGGTGGCCATGGACCGTCCATGGTATCGGTTCTATGACCCAGACGTCCCCCGGTCCCTGGAGTATCCAGCGATCCCCTTCTTCCGGTTCCTCGAGGACTCCGCCCGTCGCTTCCCGGACCGCCCGGCGCTGATCTTCAAGCCAGCCCACCAGGGGTTCGCGGGGAGTGCCATGACCTATCGGGAGCTGAACGCACTCTCCGATCGCTTCGCCGCTGCTCTCTACCACGAGCTGGGGGTGCGCAAGGGGGATCGGGTCGCCTTGATCCTGCCGAACACCCCTCAGTTCGTCATCGCCTACTTCGCCGTGCTGAAGGTGGGAGGCATCGTGGTGGCCACTAACCCCATCTACACCCCCCGCGAGCTGGAGTATCAACTGGCGGACTGTGGTGCCACCGTCGCGGTCGTCCTCAGCCGCCTCTATGAGCGGGTGAAGTCCATCCAGGCCCGCACCGCTGTCCGCCGGGTGGTGGCGACCCATATTAAGGAATACATGAGCCCGCTCCTGAAGATCCTCTACACCCTGGCCCGGGAGCGCAAGGAGGGGGACCGGGTCACCTTGCGGGACAACGACGTGTGGTTCCAGGACCTTCTCCAGCGCTACGGGCCGGACCAGCGCCCAGCGGTGGAGGTCGGGCCGGACGACGTGGCGATCTTCCAATACACGGGCGGGACCACAGGGCTTTCCAAGGGGGCGGTGGCCCTCCACCGCAACATCGTCGCCAACGTCCTGCAGATCCGCGCCTGGGATCCGAAGATACAGGATGGGCAGGAGGTGATCATGGGCGCTCTGCCCCTGTTCCACGCCTACGGGATGGTCGTGGCCCTCGGCCTGGCCATGCAGAGCGCCGCCACTCTGGTGCTGGTGCCGAACCCGCGGGACCTGCCCACGCTGCTCGATGGGCTGCAGCGCTATCGCGTGACCATGTTCCCAGGCGTGCCCACCCTTTACAACGCGATCAACAACCACCCCGATGTCCGGGCTGGCAAATACAACCTGCGCACGATCCGCGCCTGCATATCGGGCGCCGCGCCGTTGCTCCTGGAGATCAAACGACGCTTCGAGGAGATCACCGGCGCCAAGCTGGTGGAGGGCTATGGCCTCTCCGAGGCGCCCACAGCCACCCATTGCAACCCGCTATACGGGTTGAATAAAGAAGGGAGCATCGGGATCCCGCTGCCGGACGTGGACGCCAAGATCGTCAGCCTCGAGGATGGGGTCACGGAGCTGCCGCCCGGGGAGGTGGGGGAGTTGGTCCTCCGCGGCCCGCAGGTGTTCCAGGGCTACTGGAACCGGCCGACGGAGACCGAGAACACGCTACGGGATGGGTGGCTCTACACCGGGGACATCGCGCGGATGGATGAGGACGGCTACTTTTACATCGTGGACCGCAAGAAGGAGGTGATCAAGCCGGGCGGCTATCAGGTGTGGCCGCGGGAGGTGGAGGAGGTCCTGGCTCAGCATCCGAAGATCAAGGAGGTGGCCGTCGCGGGGATTCCCGATCCGCACCAGGGGGAGGCCGTCAAGGCCTGGGTGGTGCTCCACGAGGGGCAGGTGGCCACCGTCGAGGAGATCCGGGAGTGGTGCCGGGACAAGCTGGCGCCCTATAAGATCCCCCGCTTCATCGAGTTCCGAAACGAGCTCCCCAAGAGCATGGTGGGGAAGGTGCTGCGCCGGGTGCTGGTGGAGGAGGAGCGCGCCCGCAGTCAAACCGGCTCCTGAATGGGAGCTCTTTCACCGCCCTCCGCCGCCAGGGGGTCGATCCATATGGGCGGCCGTGGGCCTTCGGTCGGATCGCAGGCGGTGGCCCCGGCCGCCCATCCCGGCTCGGGGTCACGCCTCGGGGGTGGGAGTCGGATCCAGGGGCCAGGGAGCGCCCTTCCGCGGGATGGCCCGCCGTCGAAGGGCTGGGGGCCCAGGTTCTGCGCTCCTCACCCCAATGCTCGCCGCAGCTCCCCCGCGTGCTCCCGCTCGTGGTTCCCCAGGTGATAGAACATCTGCTCCACAGTCATCATCGCCCCGATGGCGTGCTGTCCCTCGATGTTCAATTGCTCCTCGTCCAGGGAGTCCAACAGGTTTAGCAGCGCCTGGCGCGAGGCCTCCAGGTCTTTTAGGATGTCCTCGACTTTTTGGTTCTCTCGCTTCTGCACCTGCCGCTCGTTCCACAGATCTAGGTTGAAGCCTTCTGGCATATAGCGCTCGCCGGCCAGGACCCGCTGGATACGGGACATCTGGCCGATCTCAGCCGCCGCCAGGTGGGCCAGCACCTGGCGGGCGGTCCATTTCCCATGCTCTCCCTGAACGGGCTTCTCCCAGTCCGCCTCCCGGAGCCGGGAGGCGATCTCCAGCACCTCCGCCCGTGTCTGCTCGAGATGCGCCCGGATCGCCGCCTTGCGATCGCTCATGGGTCCCTCCGGAGTCTCCGAATGGAGCAGGACTGCCGCGCCTGGCTTCGAGCGCGCAGCGGCCGGGGGCGACGCGCAAGTCCCTGGGTCGAGATCCACCCCGCCGGCCCGCTACAGGAGATGATGCCCGCCATCCACCACCAGGACGGCCCCGGTCACGTAATCCGCCTCCAGCAGATATCGCACGGCCTGCGCCACCTCCTCCGCGGTCCCCGCGCGGCCCAGGGGCACTCGGCGGATCAACCGGGCCCAGCGCTCCTCCTCCCAATGGGTTGGCCGGAGGATGGGGCCGGGGATCACCGCGTTCACCCGGATACGAGGGGCCAGGGCGAGGGCCAAGGCTCGGGTGAGGGCGACCAGGCCGGCCTTCGAGACCGTATGGGCCAGGTAATCCGGCCACGGCCTCAAGGCGGAGCTGTCGGCGATGTTGACGATCGCCCCGCCCTCCATCTGGCGCGCCGCGGCCTGGGCGCAGAGCATCGGCGCCCGCAGGTTGAGGGCCATGACCTTATCCCACTGTTCGGGGGTCAGTTCATGCCAGCGGGTGACCTGCATCACCGCCGCGGCGTTCACCAACCCGTCCAGCCGTCCGAAGCGACGCGTCACCGCCTCGACCAGGGCGGGGATCTGCGCCGGATCCCGCAGATCCGCCGGGAACGCCTCCGCATCCACGCCCATCGCCTGGATCCGCCGCACCGTCTCCATTGCCCCCTCGGCGGAGGTGTGGTAGTGGACGGCGATGTGCGCGCCGGCCTCGGCCAGGCCGAGGGCGATCGCTTGCCCCAGCCGGCGCCCCGCCCCCGTCACCAGCACCACCCGTCCTCGCAGCTCCATCATCCCCTCCGCGCCTGGAGGCGCTGCAACACATGTTGGGCCGCCACCAGGTCCTGAACGGCCAGGCCGACGGACTTGAAGAGGGTGATCTCCTCGGGCTGCTCGCGGCCGGGGCGTCGGCCTGCGACGATCTCCCCCAGCTCCACCAGGTCGGATTCCTGGAGGATCCCGCGTTGGATAGCCCACACCACCTCGCCGGCCTCCGCGAGGGCGGCCTCCCGGGCGTCCACCACCACCCGGGAGGCCCGGCGGAAGGTTTCCTCATCCAGCTCCCGCATCTGCAGGGTGAAGGAGCCAATGGCGTTGATGTGGGTTCCCGGCCGCAGGGCCCGGCCGTCGAAGACCGGGGTAGAGGAGTTGGTGGCCGTGCAGACGACGTCCGCCTCCGCCACCGCGGCCTCCGGGGTGGGGGCGAGGGCGATGTCCTCGGGCACGCCCTCCTGTCCCCGCAGTGCCTCGATCCACGCTTGAGCTCGTTCGGGAGTTCGGCTGTAGACGCGCACCCGCTGGATGGGGCGGACGGCGCAAATGGCCAGCAGTTGGGTGCGGGCCTGTGCCCCGGCGCCGATGATGGCAAGGGAGGTGGCGTCGGGGCGGGCGAGCCAGTCGGTGGCTAACCCGGAGGCGGCACCGGTGCGCCAGGCGGTGAGGAAGGTCCCATCCAGGAGCGCCAGCGGTGTGCCCGTCCTTGGATCCAGCATCACCACCAGGGCGGAGATGGTGGGCAGGCCCTGTTGGGGGTTACGGGGGAAGACCGAGACCACCTTCAAGCCCAGGGCGTCTGGAGGGACATAGCCGGGCATCACCAGGGTGACGCCGGCCTGCTCGGGGATCGGGATCTGAAGCCGTTGGGGGATGTGGGCGCGCCCCTCGCTGAGGGCGATGAAGGCCACCCGCATGGCCTCGATGGCCTCGCGCATCGGCAGCGCCTGCCGGATGTCCTCGGCCGTCAGGAACGGGAGCGCCACGGGGTCCCTCCGTCGCACCAGCGCCTTAGGGGTCCACGCGTTCGACTGCCTCCCCGGGAGGCAGGCGGCCGGTGAGGAAGGCCTCCAACCACGCCAGAGCGGCCTCGGCGGCGATCTGCTTGTTCTCGGTCCGATGAGGGCCGCCGGCGATGTGCCGCACTTGGGTGCCGGAGGGGGCGGCGAGGGCGACGTACAAGCGACCCACCGGCTGCTCTCCCACCGGCTCTGGGCCCGCGACGCCGGTAATGGCGAGGGCGAGATCCGCCCCGAACAGGCGGCGGGCGCCCTCGGCCATCTCCCGGGCGACCTCGGGGCTGACCGCCCCGAAGCGGTCCAGCGTCTCCGCCCGCACACCGAGGAGGCGGATCTTCACCTCGTCCCGATAGGCGATCACGCCGCCCAGGAAACACGCGGAGCTGCCCGGGATCTCCGTCAGGAGGTGGCTGAGCAAGCCGCCGGTGCAGGATTCCGCCACGGCCAGCCGCCAGCCCCGCTCCCGCAGCATCGCCGTCACCCGGGCGGCGCGATCTTGCCCCGCCGGCCCCGTCCCAGCCATCGCTCAGCGGAAGATACTCAAGGGGAGATAGGCAGTAACGATCCAGTTGGGCTTGTCCACCACCTCGCTGATCTTCAGGTCCACCACCACGCTGGCCAGGATATACGCCTCCTCCGGGCTCATCCGATACGTTTGGGCGATGTGATCGATCATATGCCGGACTGCCTTTTTGGCCGCCACCATGAGGTCGGGGGCGATGCCGGTGGTGGCGTAGTAGCCTTTTTCATCGTACTTGGCGGTCAGCGGCTTGGGGCATAGGAACTGGGGCTCCTGGATGGAGCGCCCCTTGTGGAGGTGGAAGCGGAGGACAGCGTACATCGGGGCCTCGATGGCGGTGACGCAGATCTCCCCATCCCCCTGGGCGGCATGGGCGTCCCCCACGGAGAACAGGGCCCCTTCCACCTGCACGGGCAGGAACAGGCGCGTGCCTTTGGTCAGATGGCGGATGTCCATGTTCCCGCCGAAGGGGCCGGGAGGCATCACAGGGTGCTCCCCAGGCTCCCGGGGTGCCACCCCCATCGTGCCGCAGAAGGGGTCCAAGGGGATGCAGATGTCCTCGCGGAAGAACGTGTGATCCCCGGGGGAGAGATCCCAGATCTTGAGATACGGCTGTTCGAACTCCTCCGCCAGGAGCCCATAGCCGGGGATGATGCCCGTCCACCCCCAGCCCTTCGGGTGGAGGTCCACGATCTCCACTTCCAGCACGTCCCCCGGCTGGGCTCCCTTCACCCAGAGCGGGCCGGCCAGGGGGTAGATCCGGCTCCAATCCAAGCGGGTGAGGTCTTCCGCCGTTGAGGCAGGGGTGATCTGGTTATCGGTGACGTCCCGCAGCTCGTAGATTACCGTATCGCCGGGATCGATCTCCAAGACGGGTGGGAGGGCGTTATTCCACACATAATGGACGCGATCCGGTGGGAACAGGTGGGTTCGTGGCATCACACACCTCCTCAGGCCTGCACAGGCTGCGGGTGCATCTCAGCCGTCGCCGAGGGGACCAGCTATTCGGTTTAATTCTACCCTGTCCGTGGGGGCGGAGCCAACGAGCCACAGGCCCGCTGGGCTGGTGGGGTGCGGGGCATCGGCCTCTGGCGGGTTGCTTGGCTCCCCTCATCCGCTCCGTTCCTCCAGCCCGAACATCTCCGCCAGGAGCTGAGGGGTGTAGCGGGCGATGGTCTCGGAGGTCAGGGCGTTGGCCCGGCAGACCTCGGCGTAGAGGGCGGCGCTGGGGCGAGGCCGCCGGACCTGCGTCTCCGGATCCACCTCGATGAGGCCGAACCGCAGCGTCCAGCCCTCCGCCCACTCGAAGTTGTCCACCAGGGACCAGTGGAAATATCCCTTCACCGGGACATTCTGCTGGATCGCCCGCCACATGGCGTGGAGGTGGCTGACCAGGAAGCGGGGCCGCTGATCGTCATCGGCGTCCGGGATCCCGTTCTCCGTGACGTAGATCGGCTTGCCGAAGCGGGCAAGCCATTTCAGCAGGCGATACAGCCCCTCCGGGTAGATCTCCCCGTAATCCCCATCGCTCCGCTCCCCATGGGGGTTCACGAAGGAGCGGCTGAAGAGAGTGTTCGGAGAGCGCCGGTCGAAGGCGGAGAGACGGCGGGTGTAATAGTTCAACCCGATGAAGTCGAAGGTCCCCCGGAGCGAGGCCAGCGTCCGGACGGAAAAGATCCCCGGCTCCCGCCCCTCGGCGATCGCATGCAGGACGAGGCGGTTGAACATCCGGTCGTGCAGGCGGGCGACCATGCGATCCAGGGGCGAGGCGGGGCGGGCCGGCGCGAAGACCACCATGTGGTGGGCGATTCCCACCTGGGCCTCGGGCTGGATTTCGTGGATGGCGTGGTAGGCGCAGGCGTGGGCCCGCATGAGGTGGCGTAGCACCCGCATGGAGAGGTTGAAATCCCGCTTCCCCGGCGGCCATTTCCCCTCGTTCCATCCCATGTAGGCCAGGACGTTGGGCTCGTTGATGGTGCACCAGAGGCGGCAGAGGTCCTGGAGGGCGCTCACCGCCCGTCGCACGTAGCGCTCGAACCACCCAATGGCCTGGGGGTTCTCCCACCCGCCCTGCTCCGCCAGCCAGATCGGGTTCGTGAAGTGGTGCAGGGTGACCATGGGCTCGATCCCCCGATCCCGCAAGGCGCGGAGCATCTGCCGGTAGCGATCGAGGGCGGCCTCGTCGAAGACCCCCTCCCGGGGCTCGATCCGGCTCCACTCCAGGGAGAGGCGATGGGCGTTCTGGCCCATGGCGGCGGCGCGGTCGAAATCCGCCTCGGCGTTGTGCCACCAGTCGCAGGCGCGGCCCGACCGATGCCCTTCCCGGATCCGGCCGGGCTCCTGCTCCCAGCGCCACCAATCGTTGAGGGTGTTCTCCCCTTCCACCTGATGGCTCGACGTGGCGGTGCCCC
>JBEPYX010000075.1:0-7284 GCA_041641155.1 Thermoflexus sp. | reverse complement strand
AGGAGGGCTTGGATCAGGCGGCGATCGCCCGCCGGCTAGGGTGTTCTCGCTCGATGGTCTCGCGTTACCTCAAGGAGGCCCGGGACCGCGGGCTGGTGGAGATCCGGATCCGCCATCCCCTGAAGACTGACCCCCATCTGGCGAACGCGCTCCAGCGCGCATTCTCCTTGAAAGAAGCGCTCGTGCTGGCCCATCCCCCTTCGGACTCCCGCGGGCTCCTGCGGCGGCTGGGGGAGCTGGGCGCCCGCGTCCTCCGCCAGCGGCTGCGCCCCGGGATCCGGATCGGAGTGAGCTGGGGGACAGCGGTCTACGAGGTGGTGCGGGCGATGCCCGAAACCCCCGTGCCTGACGCCCAGGTGGTCCAAATCATCGGCGCCCTGGGGACGGGGGACCCGATGATCGATGGACCGGAGCTCGCCCGCTGGCTGGCGGAGAAGCTCGAGGCCCCGGTCCGCCATCTCCACGCGCCGCTCCTGGTGGAAAGCGAGGCGGTGGCCCAGGCCCTGCGCCAGGAACGGGCGATCGCTGAGACCCTCGCCATGGCCCGGAAGGTGCACCTGGCCCTGATCGGGATCGGCTCCGTGGACCCCGCGCTCTCCAGCCTGCGGCGGGCCGGTTACCTCACCGAGGCGGAGCTGGAGGCCTTGCGGGCGGCGGGGGCGGTGGGGGATGTCCTGGCCCGGGTCCTGGATGCGGAGGGGAGGCCGCTGGATCTCCCCTTCAACCGGCGGGTGGTGGGGCTGGAGCCGGAGGCGCTCCGCCGGATCCCCACGGTGATCGCGGTGGCGGGGGGCCTGGCGAAGGCGCCGGCCATCCGGGCAGCGCTGCGCGGCGGCTATGTGGATGTGCTGGTCACCGACGCCGCGGCGGCTGCCGCGGTGTTGACCCTCGAGGGAGCGATGGCCTATGCGTGAGGCGTTGACAGCGTCGGCCTTGGAGATGGAGGTCGATCTTCCCCGGGAGCAGCTGCTCGAGTGGCTCTATCAGATGTATCTCATCCGGGCCTTCGAGGAGACGGTGGAGCAGCTCTACGCGGCGGGGAAGATGCACGGCACGATGCACCTCTATATCGGCCAGGAGGCGGTGGCGGTGGGGGCGATCGCCGCCCTGCGGCCCGACGATTACATCACCTCAACCCACCGGGGCCACGGCCACGCCATCGCCAAGGGGCAGGACATCCGGGCGATGTTGGCGGAGCTGCTGGGGAAGGAGACCGGGGTGTGCCGGGGCCGGGGCGGCTCGATGCACCTGGCGGACCTCGAGCGGGGGAACCTCGGGGCCAACGGGATCGTCGCCGGGGGGATCCCCATCGCGGTGGGGGCAGGCCTGAGCATCCGACTGCAGGGGCAGGACCGGGTGGTGCTGTGCTTCTTCGGGGACGGGGCGGCCAACCACGGCAACTTCCACGAGGGGCTGAACATGGCCGCCATCTGGCGGCTTCCGGTGGTCTTCCTCTGCGAGAACAATCAATACGCTATGTCCATGCCCATTCAGAAGGCGATGGCGGTGCCCCGGGTGGCGGATCGGGCGGCGGCCTACGGGATCCCCGGGGAGACGGTGGACGGCATGGACGTCCTGGCGGTGTACCGGGCGGTGCGGGCGGCGGTGGAGCGGGCCCGCCGGGGGGAGGGCCCCACGCTGATCGAGGCGGTCACCTACCGCTACAAGGGGCATTCCAAGAGCGATCGCCAGGTCTACCGCACCAAGGAGGAGGTGCAGGCGTGGATGGCCCAGGATCCCATCGCCCGGCTCCGCGCATGGCTGATGGCGCGCGGCTGGCTCTCGGAGGAAGAGGCGGCGGCGCTGGAGGCGCGGGCCCGGCAGGCCATCGCGGAGGCCCTGCAGGCCGCCGAGGGGGATCCGGAGCCCTCGGTGGCTCAGCTCACGGAGGGGGTCTACGCTGAAGATCCCTCGGTGCCGCCTCGCTGGATCCAGCAGACCTTCGGGCCGGGAACGGCGGTGGAGCCCCCGGCGGGGACGCGGATGCTTTCCTATGCAGAGGCCCTGCGGGAGGCGATGGCCCAGGCGATGGCCGCTGACGAGCGGGTCTTCCTGTTGGGGGAGGACATCGGGGTCTACGGCGGGGCCTTTGGGGTGACCCAGGGGCTGATCGAACGGTTCGGGCCGGAGCGGGTTCGCGACACGCCCATCTCCGAGAACACCATTGTGGGGGCAGGGTTGGGGGCGGCCCTCACCGGGATGCGGCCCATCGTGGAGATGCAGTTTATGGATTTCGTGACCTTGGCGATGGAGCAGACGGTGCTCCAGGCGGCCAAGGTGCGCTATATGTTCGGGGGCAAGGCCCGGGTGCCCCTGGTGCTGCGGCTGCCCGGGGGGTCAGGGACCGGGGCGGCGGCTCAGCATTCGGAGAGCCTGGAGGCCTGGTTCGTGCATGTGCCTGGGTTGAAGGTGGTGGCCCCGGCCACCCCTTACGACGCCAAGGGGCTGTTGCTGGCCGCCCTGGCCGACGAGAACCCGGTGATCTTCGTGGAGCACAAGCTGCTCTACCGGACCCGGGGGCCGGTCCCCGAGGAACCCTACGTGGTCCCGCTGGGGCGCGCGGCGGTGCGGCGGGCGGGGCGGCATGTGACGATCGTGGCCTATTCCGTGATGGTGCTGCGGGCCCTGGAGGCCGCGGAGCGCCTGGCGGCGGAGGGGATCGAGGCGGAGGTGATCGATCTGCGCACCCTGAAGCCCTACGACGCGGAGACGGTGATCGCCTCGGTCCGGAAGACGGGACGGCTGCTGGTGGTGCATGAAGCCCCGCTCCTCGGGGGCTTCGGCGGGGAGTTGGCCGCCCAGATCGCCCAGAGCGAGGCCTTCGCCTACCTGGAGGCGCCCATCGTCCGGCTGGGCGGGGCGGATGTCCCCATCCCGTACCACCCCCGGCTCGAGCGGGCCGCCGTGCCGCAGGTGGAGGACATCGTGGAGGCCGCCCGGCGGCTGGCGCGGCTGGAGATTTAACACATACTCCCCGCGAGGCTTGAGGCGCGCGATGCCGATCCCGGTGATCATGCCCAAGTTCGAGATGGCCCAGGAGAGCGGGAAGATCCTCCGCTGGCTGAAGCGGGAGGGGGAGGCCGTCACGAAGGGCGAGGCGATCCTGGAGGTGGAGACCGACAAGGTGGCGATGGAAGTGGAGGCGCCGGCCAGCGGGACCCTGGTCGGGATCCGCGTGGGCCCCGGGGAGGTGGTCCCCATCGGCCAGCCGATCGCCTACATTTTGCTCCCTGGGGAAACCTGGATGGAGGCGCCGGCGGCATCCTCCGCCCCTGTCGCCTCCCCGCCGTCCGGCGCGCCGCGGGCGACGCCGCTGGCCGAGCGGCTGGCCCGGGCCCATGGGGTGGACCTCTCCGAGGTGCCGGGCACCGGCCCCGGGGGCCGAGTGACGAAGGCCGACGTGGAGGCCTACCTGGCCCGGTCCTCGGGAGCGGAGGTGCCCGAGGGGAAGGTGAAAGCGGTCCCCGCGGCCCGGCGGCTGGCCCGGGAGCGAGGGGTGGACCTGCGGACGGTGGAGGGGACCGGCCCGGGCGGGCGGATCCAGTCGGCGGATGTGCTGCGGGCGGCGGAGGCCATGCGTCCCTCGGTGGAAGCCCCCGCCCGTGGGGCGATCCGCCGGCGGGTGCCCCTCACCGGGATGCGGCGGGCGATCGCCGAGCGGATGACCCGGAGCGTGCGGGAGGCGCCCCAGTTCACGGTGAGCGTGGACGTGGACATGGGCCGGGCGCTGGCGGTGGTGGAGGAGCTGTCCGCTTGGGCGGAGCGGGAGGCGGGCGTCCGGGTCACCCTGACGGCGCTCCTGATCCGGGCCTGCGCCTGGGCCCTGCAGCGGCATCCGGCGTTGAACGCCACGCTGGAGGGGGATGAGATCCTGGAGTGGGAGACGGTGAACATTGGGGTGGCGGTGGCGGTGCCAGAGGGGCTGGTGGTGCCGGTGGTGCACGGGGCGGACCAGCTGGGGCTGCTCGCCATCGCCCGCGCGTTGGAGGAGAAAGCCGGGCGGGCGCGGGAGGGGCGGCTCCGGCCGGAGGACCTGCAAGGAGGGACCTTCACCCTGTCGAACCTGGGGATGTATGGGGTGGACCGCTTCACGGCGATCCTGAACCCGCCCCAGGCGGCCATCCTGGCGGTCGGCCGGGTGGCGAAGCGTCCCGTCGTGGGAGAGGGGGATCGGGTGGAGGTCCGCCCGATGGCGGCGCTGACCCTCACGGCGGACCACCGCATCGTGGACGGGGCGCAGGCGGCCCGGTTTCTCGACGATCTGCGGGCGGCGTTGGAGCGGCCGGGGATCCTGCTCGGGTAGGCCGCCGCGCGATTCCTTTGGAGAGGGTTTGGCGCGATGGAGCCGGCGCGGGAGGGCCGAGAGGCCGGAGGCGGGAGCGCGGGCGAGGGGCGGCGGGAGCCTTCCGCCGCGGCCCAGGCGGTGGCGCTATCGCCGCGCCTGGTTTGGCTGCGGATGAAGGCGGCCTCGGCCGAGGAGGTCATCCGTCGGATGGCGGCCCGCCTGGAGGAGGCGGGGTTCGTGCGGCCCTCGTTCGTGGAGGCCGTGCTGGAGCGGGAGCGGACGAACCCGACAGGGCTTCCCCTGGCCGGGGAGCTCCACGTGGCGATCCCGCACGCGGATGTCGAGCACGTCATCGCCCCGGCCCTGGCGGTGGCCACCCTGGAGCGGCCGGTGGCCTTCCGGAACATGGCCAACCCGGAGGAGACGGTCCCTGTCTCGGTGGTCATCCTGATGGCGCTCAACGAGCCGCATCGTCAGATCGAGATGTTACGACGCCTAGCGGAGCTGTTCCAGGATCCCGATCGGGTGCGGCGGATCTACGAAGCGGGTTCCCCGGAGGAGTTGATCGAGGGGCTTGGTCTAAACTCCTAAGTTCTGGAGGTTGTGGATGACCCAGCCGAAGCGCGTCTTGGTGGCCTGTGGGACGGCGATCGCCACCTCGACGGTGGTCGCGAAAGCGATCGAGGAGGGGCTGGCGGCGCGGGGCATCCCCGTGATCACCCGGCAGTGCAAAGCCGCCGAGGTGCCAGCGCTGGCGAAGGACTTCGATTTGGTGGTCACCACCACGCCGGTCCCCCAGGATCTCGGCATCCCGGTGATTCAGACCCTGGCCTTCCTGACCGGGATCGGGAAGGATCAGGTGCTGGATCAGATCGCGGAGATCCTGCGGAAGCGCTAACGGGGCGGCGCCCGGGACCCAGATAGAGATCCGCGGAAATTCAGGGGACGCCCCTCGGCGTTCCCACAAAGGGGTGTTGTGTTCGATCCCATTATCGTTCCCAAGGAGGGCGCCATGGAGGTCTTCCTGAGCACGTTGAAGGCGATCATTGATAACCTGGGCGCGACGGTGGCGTTGCCGATCATTATCTTCTTGTTCGCCGTCGCCCTGGGGGCGCAGCCCGGCCGGGCGTTCCGGGCCGGTGTCACCATCGGCATCGCGTTCGTCGGGATCAACCTCGTCATCGGCCTGATGTGGACCAACCTCTCCGAAGTCGCCCAGGCGATGGTCAAGAACACGGGCATCCAGCGGGACGTGGTGGACGTGGGCTGGCCATCGGCCGCGGCCATCGCCTTCGGCTCCGCGGTTGGCCTGTGGGTGATCCCCCTATCCCTCCTGGTGAACATCGCGCTGCTGGCCGCCCGCCTCACCAAGACGCTGAACATTGATATCTGGAACTACTGGCATTTTGCCTTCATCGGCTCTCTGGTCGTGGCGGCCACGGGGAGCCTGCCCATGGGCCTGCTGGCCGCGGCGATCGCGGCGGCCCTGGCCCTCTTCTTCGCCGACTGGACCGCCCCGGCGGTTCAGCGCTTCTACAGCCTGCCTGGGATCTCCATCCCCCATCTCACCACGGCCCCAGGGGTGCCCATCGCCATCGTGGTGAACCGGATCATCGACCGGATCCCGGGGCTGCGGGACGTGCAGGCGGACCCCGAGGCGATCCGGCGCCGGCTGGGCATCGCCGGGGAGCCGGTGATCTTGGGCCTGATCATCGGCCTGGTCCTGGGGATCCTCGGCTTCTATAACGCCGGGGATGTACAGACCGTAGTGGTCAAGGTCCTAAAGACGGCCATGAACCTGGCGGCGGTGATGCTCCTCCTGCCGCGGATGGTCCAGATCCTGATGGAGGGCCTGATCCCGGTCTCGGAGGCGGCGCGGGACTTCATGCAGCGGCGGGCTGGGGGGCGGGAGATCTACATCGGGCTGGACTCGGCGATCCTCATCGGCCATCCGGCGGCCATCTCGACCGCGCTGGTGCTGGTGCCGGTGGCGATCTTGCTCAGCGCCATCCTGCCCGGCAACCGGGTGATCCTGTTCGCCGACCTGGCGGTGATCCCCTTCGTGGTGGCGATGTTTGCCCCGCTGATGCGAGGGAACATCTTCCGGATGATCGTCGCAGGTACCCTCACGCTGGCGGTGGGCTTCTACATCGCCACGGGGATGGCGGACCTCTTCACCTCGGCGGCGGTGGCTTCGGGCTTCAAGATGCCCGAGGGCGCGGTGCGGATCACCAGCATCGCCGACGGTTTCCTCTGGCCGCCGTTTGTGTTCGTGACCGCGGTCCGGCTGGCGGGGGTGATCGGGCTCTTGGCCCTGCTGGTCCTCCTCGCCGTCGCTTACTTCCTCTATCTGCGGAACCCGAGGGCCTGGGAGGTGGCCGCCGGGGCGCCCGCGGAGGCATAGCGGCCCAGGGATCGGGCGGCCATGGCGCTGCCATGGCCGCCCGATCTTGATTAGATGCCAGGCATCTCGCTGCCGCAGCGGTGGCTGGGGGTGTTGGGCGAGTCGGCCATGAAGGAGACGCGGCGAGGGTAAGGAGGGCGTTCACGATGGGGGTGGTGCATCGGCGGAAGGCCGACGCGTGGGACTGGGAGGGCGTGCCGGTGGTTCCCTACACGGGACCAGGGGGCGTGTGCGGGTCCCGTCGCGTGCTGATCGGGCCGCGGGAGCGGGCCCCCTTCTTTGTGCTCCGTTACTTCGAGCTCCCCCCCGGCTGCCGATCCAGCCTGGATGCCCATCCGTATGACCACGGGGTGGTGATCCTACAGGGGCGGGCGCGTGTCCTCCTGGGCGAGGAGGTCACCGAGGTCCAGGCCGGGGACGTCCTCTACATCCCCCCGATGGAAGTTCATCGGTTCGAGAACATCGGCGAGCAGCCGCTGGGGTTCCTCTGCGTGATCCCCAACAAGGCGCTCGTCCGCGCCTCAGCCTCCGGAGGGGAGGACCGTGGTGGAGCGAACGAAGGCCATCCTGTATCGGAGCCGTGATGACCTCCAGG
>JBEPYX010000074.1:0-7329 GCA_041641155.1 Thermoflexus sp. | reverse complement strand
GGCTCTCGGCGTCCCCTCGTTCCCTCCCGATCGGGCCCGAGGAATGGCGTTCAACCCAACCGCCTGGACGGATCAAGCGACGTGGAGATATATGGGATTATAATATAGGGCGCGGCATGGATCCTGACCATTCTTTCGATCCGTCACGACTATCGTCCAAGTTCCCTGAGGAGGCCAACCATGGCGCAGACCTCGACGCCGGGGAGCGCGGAGCTGACGGACATGACGATCATCGGGGCGGGGCCGACGGGGCTCTTTGGGGCGTTCTACGCCGGCCTGCGTGGACTGAGCGTGCGAATTATTGACGCGCTCCCCCAACCTGGCGGCCAGCTGACGGTGCTTTACCCTGAGAAGTTCATTTACGATGTCCCGGGCCATCCCAAGATCCTGGCTAAGGATCTGGTGCGCCTGTTGGTCGAGCAGGCCTCGATGTTCAACCCGATTTTCTGTCTGGGGGAGCGGGCCCTCTCGCTGCGTCGGGAGGACGCCCTTTGGGTGGTGGAGACCGAGCGGGCGGCCTACCGGTCGCGGACGGTGCTGATCGCCGCCGGCATCGGAGCCTTCCATCCGAACCGCCTGGGGAGGCCGGAGATCGATCAATATGAAGGGCGTGGGCTCTACTATGTGGTGACCGAGCGCCGGCCCTTCCGCAACAAGCGGCTGCTCATTGTGGGCGGGGGTGATACGGCGGTGGACTGGGCGTTGAACCTCAAGGACTTCGCCGCCCACATCACGCTGATCCACCGCCGGGATCAGTTCCGCGCCCATCCGGGCAGCGTGGCCGAGCTCATGCGTTCCGGTATTGACATCCGCCTTTTCCATGAATTGAAAGCCATCCACGCCGGACCGGACGGCCAGATCTGCGAAGCGGTGATCTTCGACAACCGCACCGGGGCCGAGACGGTGATCCCAGTGGACGCCATCATCATGAGCCTTGGGTTCAAGGCGGACCTGGGGCCGATCAAGACGTGGGGGCTGGAGACGGTGGGGAACCGCTACATCAAGGTGAATGCCCGGATGGAGACCAACCTGCCCGGGGTGTATGCAGCGGGGGATATCGCCGCGCCGGAGGGGGTGGAGCCACTCAACCTCATCGTTCTCGGCTTCGCTCAGGCGACGACGGCGGTGAACTACGCTGCCACCTACATCAACCCGCAGGCGAAGGTCTTCCCGGGCCACTCCAGCGAGATGCGGCTGCGGTGAGCCTGGGAATGTGGGCGGGAGCCGAAGCCCACAACGCCCATGATCGTTGGAGGGGGAAGGTCGCGGTCATCCGGAGCCGGAAGGCGAGCTACCCATGGTCCACTGGGGCGAATGGGTTGAGCAGAAGATCCTGGAGGCGATGCGCCGGGGGGAGTTCGAGCATCTTCCGGGGAAGGGGAAGCCGCTCCACCTGGAGGAGAACCCTTACCTGGAGCCGGGCCTGGCCCTCGCCTATCACCTCCTCCGTCAGAACGATGCCCGTCCTGAATGGATCGAGGTGGACCTGGCGATCCGAAAGGGTATCGAGGCGGCCCGCCAGGACTTGCAGCGGACAATGCGGTGGCGGGAGGAGGCGCTACGCGCCCTGGAAGGGCGGACAGACGCCCGAAGCCGAGCGGAGCGGGCGTGGATTGAGGCGGAGTGGGAGCGGGCCTTGCGGGCCTTCGCCCGCCGGATCGCGGAGCTGAACGAGCAGATCTTCCTGTACAACCTAAAAGTCCCCATTTACTGGCTCCAGCGCTTTAAATTCGACCTGGGGGAGGAATTGAAGGCCCTGGGGGTGTCTGAAGCTGACCGCGCACGCCTGGGCGCCCTGTGAGGGCGGGGGCGGCCTAAACGCCAGGGGCCGATGAAGCATGGAAGATTGAGGCGGCGTTGGGACAGGCCGTCGGATATATTTTGCTGAGAGTTTTCAAACGATGGAGGCGTAAGGGGAAAGGAAGGATCCTCACGATCCGTGTCGTCTGGTAGGCGATTGAGGTTCGCATGGCCTTGACAGATGTTCGATGTGTCTCTAAAATTTGAGGCGACATTTGGTTTCGAACTAAGGAGGTGACGGGGGCGGGTCCACGGTGCAGGCGAATCGGGACGGCGTGAATACATCCGGTTGTCCCGATTCACCATTCTGCTAAAAGGAGGAGGCCATGAAGTTCTCCAGGATCTTGATGAGTCTGACGGTGTTCAGCCTGCTGCTTGCCGCGTGCGCCCCGACGGCGGCAACCCCAGCGCCGGCGGCGAGCCCCACCCCAGCGCCGGCAGCGAGCCCCACGCCGGCTCCAACCACGCCGGCCCCAACGGTCAAGGGCACGATCAAGATCGCCACCCAGAGCCCTCTCTCCGGGGGCCAGGCGGCCCTGGGGGAGGGGATTAAGAACGGGGCCCAGTTGGCCCTTGAGCAGCTCAAAGGCCCCATCGAGGCCCTCGGCTTCAAGGTGGAGCTGGTGCCGTTCGATGATCAGGCCAAGCCGGACGTGGGCGTGGCCAACGCCAAGCAGATCGTCAACGATCCGGACATTCTGGCCGTGATCGGGCACCTCAACTCCGGCGTGGCCATTCCGTCCTCGGAAACCTATAAGGATTATGACTTGGTGATGGTCTCGCCGGCCAACACCAACCCCTGCATCACCGACCGGGGATATCTGGTGGTGAACCGGGTCTGCGGTCGCGATGACGTGCAAGGGGCAGTGGGCGCGGAGTTCGCCTTCAATGAGCTCAAGGTCAAGACGGCCTTCGTCATCCATGACAAGACGACCTACGGCCAGGGCGTGGCTGAGTTCTTCAAGAAGCGTTTCGAGGAGCTTGGCGGAAAGGTCCTGGGCTTCGAGGGGACCGAGGAGAAGGCGAACTTCGACCCGCTGATCACGGCGATCCAGGCGGTCAATCCCGAGCTGATCTACTTCGGCGGCATCTATGATCAGGCGGGCGTTTTCTTCAAGCAGGCTCGGGAGAAGGGCGTGCAGGTCATCTTTATGGGGCCCGACGGCATGGACTCCTCGGAGCTGGCGAAGATTGCCGGCGACGCCTTGGTCACGGGCGGCGGAATGTATTACACGAGTGTAGCGGCACCTCCGACGGTCTATGAGGGAGCCAAGAAATTCATCGAAGATTACAAGGCGAAGTTCGGCAAGGACCCCGAGCCCTTCTCGGCCCAGGCCTATGATGCCACGGCGATTGTGCTGAAGGCCATCGAGGCGGCCATCAAGGAGGCCGGTGGCCAAAAGCCGACCCGCAAGGCCGTGGCGGAGAAGGTGCGGGCGACCAAGGACTTCCAGGGGATCACCGGCGTGATCACCTTCGATGAGCGGGGCGACCCGGTCAAGGCGAAGTACTTCGTGCTCAAGGTGATCTCCGGCAAGCCCGAGGACTGGGGCAAGAACGAGCTGGTGAAGATCCTGGAGCTGGCGCCTCCGCCGTTCACCCCCGAACTCAAGGCCGCCTGCGGGGTGCAGTGAGGCGTTCGAATGGGGGTGGGGTGGGGCAAAGGCCCCCACCCCACCCTTCATCATATGAAGCCGTCGGATGTTGGAGTCGGGCGGATTGAAACCCTGAGTGGGGCCAGTGGGATGCGCAAGCTGATCTCGGAATCCCTTCTGTATCAAGCGTTAGTGGTCCCGCTGATTCAGCTGTTTGTCTTTGTGGTGATCAGCTTGGTGGTGATCGGTTCGATCGTTCTGATCCTCGCCGCCCTCTTCAACCGCCCCGTCTCCGGCGGGATGACGCTCTTCGAGTTCGTGGTCCGCACGCTCCCCCAGGTGGCGATTGATGGCTTGGTGATCGGTTTTCTCTATGCCATGATCGCCCTGGGCTACACCATGGTCTATGGGGTGTTGCAGTTCATCAACTTCGCCCACAGCGAGATCTTTATGGTCGGGGCCTTCATCGGCGTTGAGCTGATGCTGGCCATGGCCATCCCCTCGACCGCCCCGCTGATGCTGATCATGGCCGGGATCCTGCTGGCGGTGGCGGCTGGGATGGCCGGGAGCGGGCTGCTGGCGGTGGCCATCGAGCGCATCGCCTATCGGCCGCTGCGTGGGGCGCCCCGGCTGGTGCCCCTGATCTCCGCCATCGGGGTTTCGTTCTTCCTCCAGGATGCCGTGCGGGCGATCGAGGGGTTGCTCAACAACGCCTTTTACCGCAATTATCCTTCCTTTCCTGTCCTCAATCAGCAAATCCCCCTGGCCGCTTTCACCCTCATCGGCCAGCCGATCCAGATGCAGATCCAGGCCAAGGTGATCTTCATCATCCTCGCCTCCCTGCTCATGTTGACGGGGTTGAACTTCGTGGTGAACGCCACCCGGCTGGGGCGGGCCATCCGGGCGGTGGCGCAGGATCGGCCGACGGCGGCCTTAATGGGGGTGAATGTGGATCGCATCATCATGCTCACCTTCTTGATCGGTGGGGCCCTGGGGGGCGCGACCGGGGTGCTGTTCGGGATCCGGGTCGGACGCATTGATCCGTATGTGGGGTTCATCCCCGGGATCAAGGCGTTCACCGCCGCGGTGCTGGGAGGCATCGGCAACATCACGGGGGCGATGCTGGGTGGGATCGTCCTCGGGGTGCTGGAGGGGTTCGCCGGGGCTTACCTCTCTCAGTTCACGGGCGGGGCCTTCGGGGCGGAATACAAAGACATCTTCGCCTTCGCCATTTTGATCCTCATCCTGATGTTCCGTCCGACGGGCTTGTTGGGCGAGGCGGTCGGCCAGAAAGCCTGATCCACGGCGAGCGAGGTGCCGGATGATCGGTGTGAAGGCGAAAGCGTGGATCGAGCGGGCGCAGAACGGACGTCTGTTTTACTTGATAGGAGTGCTGGCCTACATTCTCATTGCCCTCTTCGTGATGATCTGGCTCTCCCGGCCGGGGATGCGGGACGCGGTCTGGTATCCCCTGGCCTCCGCCCTGGCGTTCGCCGGGTTCCTCGGTTCCCTGCTCTTGATTTACTACGCGCCGCTCAGCGGGCTGGCGAAGGCGATCCTGGGCCTGAGCGTCCTGTTGATCCTGCTCCCCATCCTGGGGGTGCGCAATACCTTCCTCTTGGAGGTGGCCACCCAGGTGGGGATCTTCGCGGCGATGGCCTTGGGGCTGAACATCGTCGTGGGTTTCGCCGGCCTGCTGGACCTGGGGTATGTGGCGTTCTATGCGGTGGGAGCCTACCTTTGGGCGATCTTCGGCTCTCCCCAGGCCAACATCGCCTTCGGAACCAACCGATTCCCGCTGGAGCCGGAGTGGTTCTTCGTGTTCCTCTTCCTCGCCGTCGGCGTGGCCGCCCTCACCGGGATCCTCTTGGGGCTGCCGGTGTTGCGGCTGCGGGGAGACTATCTGGCCATCGTCACCCTGGCCTTCGGCGAGGTGATCCGGGTGATCGTGAATAACCTCGATAAGCCTATTAACCTCACGAACGGCCCCCAGGGGATCCGCCCGGTTCAACGGCCCCCATTGTTCTTCAAGCCGTGGTTGAACGCGGTCGGGATCCAACTGGACGACCCCACTCTCTACGCCCTTTATTTTTATTTCCTGGTCCTTGCGGTGATCGGCTTCGCGATCTGGCTCGCTCGTCGTCTGGAGAACTCCTGGGTGGGGCGGGCATGGACCGCGATCCGGGAGGATGAGCTGGCGGCACAGGCGATGGGGATCCCGCTGGTGCGGATGAAGCTCGCGGCCTTCGCCACCGGGGCCTCCTTCGCGGGCGCGATGGGCATGATCTTCGCCGCCAAGCAGTATTTCATCAACCCCGAGAGCTTCACGTTCATGGAATCCATCGGGGTCCTGGTGATGGTCATCGTGGGCGGCATGGGGAGCATCCCCGGCGCCATTGTAGGGGCTACGGTGGTCACCATCCTGAACCTCCAGATCTTGAAGGGCCTCTCGTTGATGTTGAACAAGCTGCGCCAGGCCGGGGTGGTGATCCCGCTGATTAACTTCCCCCTCAGCCAGTGGCCCACCCAGCTGGAGCCGGCGAAATATGAACGCTTGGTCTTCGGGATCCTACTGATCCTTATGATGATCCTGCGGCCGCAGGGCCTGATCCCCGAGCGCCGCCATCGCATGGAGCTGGCGGAGGCCCTGGGTCGGGAGGCGGCCGCCGCGCCGGAGCGGTTGCCCATGGAGGAGGAACTCTCCCCTGTGATCCCCGCGCCGGAGGCCCCGCCCGCGCGGGATTAGGCACGCCCGCGCCGGGTGGAGGTTCCCCGGTGTGCTTTCGGTGCCAGGAGGCATGCGGATGGCATATCTGCTGGAGCTCAGGAAGGTCGTGAAACGCTTCGGCGGCCTGGTGGCGGTCAACCGGGTGGATTTCACCCTGGAGCCGGGCCGCATCGTCAGCATCATCGGCCCGAACGGGGCAGGGAAGACCACGCTGTTCAACCTGATCACCGGGATCTATAAGCCCGACGAAGGCGAGATCCTCTTCGAAGGCCGCCCCCTGGTCGGGCTCCGGCCGGATCAGATCACGGCGCGGGGCATCGCCCGGACCTTCCAGAACATCCGTCTGTTCGGGAACATGACCGTGATGGAGAACATCTTGGTGGGCATGCATATCCGCTTCCGGGCGAGCCCAGCTGACATCCTGTTTCAAACCCCTCGCTTCCGGGAGGAGGAGCGGCGGCTGCGGGAGGAAGCCCTGCAGCTGATCCGGTTCGTCGGGCTGCGGGCCTCGCCCGATGAGCTGGCGAAGAACCTGCCTTACGGGGAGCAGCGGAAGGTCGAGATCGCCCGCGCCTTGGCGGCGCGCCCGAAGCTGATCCTTCTCGATGAGCCGACGGCCGGGATGAACCCGCAGGAGACGGCGGAGACTACTCGGCTGATCCGTCGCCTGCGGGATGAACTCGGGATCACGGTGATCTTGATCGAGCACCAGATGCGGGTGGTGATGGGGATCTCGGAGCGGGTCACGGTGCTGGACTACGGGGAGAAGATCGCCGAAGGGACGCCGGAGGAGGTGCGGCGGAACCCGCGGGTGATCGAAGCCTACTTGGGGCGGGGAGTCGCCATCGGGGCCATTGCGTGACATCTCCGCCGGTGGGTTCCCTTCCTGCAGGCCACAAGGGGAGAAAAGGGGAAGCGTCTTTCGGCATCTGGGGTTTCGGGGAACGAACATGGCCGTTTTGGAACTGATCGACGTCCACGCCTATTATGGGCATATCCACGCTCTCAAGGGGATCTCCTTCAAAGTCGAGCCGGGGGAGATCGTCACCCTGATCGGAGCCAACGGGGCCGGGAAGAGTACCACCCTCCGCACGATCTCCGGCCTGGTCCGGGCCCGGCACGGCCGCATCCTGCTGGATGGGGAGGACATCACCCATCTGCTTCCCCATGAAATCGTGGCCCGGGGCGTGGGGCACGTCCCAGAGG
>JBEPYX010000073.1:0-7336 GCA_041641155.1 Thermoflexus sp. | reverse complement strand
CCGTGGGGGATCTGTGGCGTCGGCCGTATACGCGAACCACCGCGTTGCTGTGGCTGATCTGGTTCGGGATCTCCCTGGGGTATTACGGCGTCTTCACCTGGTTGCCCAGCTTGTTCGTCGGACGGGGGTTGACGTTCCTGCGCTCGTATGAATACATCCTCATCCTGACCCTGGCGCAGCTACCGGGGTATTTCTCGGCCGCTTACCTGGTGGAGCGGATCGGGCGGCGGATGACCCTGGGGCTGTATCTGATCGCCAGCGGGGTCTTCACGTATCTTTTCGCGGTTGCCGTCTCGCCGCCAGCCTATGTGGCGGCCGCGATCTGGATGTCGTTCTTCGCCCTGGGGGCCTGGGGGGCGTTGTATGCCTACACGCCGGAGGCCTATCCCACGCAGCTCCGGACGACGGGGATGGGTGCGGCGAGCGGGATGACCCGGATCGCGGGCGCCCTTGCGCCGACCCTGGGGGGGTATCTGTTGGGGGTCTCGATGCCCCTGGCGCTGACGGTCTTTGCCGCCGCCTATGGGATTTCCGGGCTGGCGGCCCTGTCGTTGCCGTATGAGACGAAGGGCCGACCGCTGGCCGATGTGGTGGGGGAGACGGGGTGAGCGCCGGGAAGGGGCGGCTTGACAACCCCCCGGGGCCATGTTAAATATTAAAGCGGATATCGCCGAGATAGCTCAGTGGGTAGAGCACCCGGCTGAAAACCGGGGGGTCGGCGGTTCGACTCCGCCTCTCGGCACTGCAGGCGGGCGTAGCTCAGCTGGTGGAGCGCCTCCTTGCCATGGAGGAGGTCGCGGGTTCGAGTCCCGTCGCCCGCTCTGGCGGCGTAGCCGAGTGGCCCAGGCAGGGGTCTGCAAAACCCCGGACGTGGGTTCGATTCCCACCGCCGCCTCTCCCCCCGCCCGGCGCCCCGGGAGCGCTTTCCCGGGGCGCTTCGATTTTCTTGAATGATAACGAATAGCGGGCGCGCGGGAAGGCCGTCGATTCAGCGCCCAGCATCGCGGGAGAGGGCGGCGCGGGGGATCCGGTTCGACCAATCGAAGTAGCGGACCCGGGTCGGATCGTTGCGCTGCTTCTCCAGCCATCCCTCGAACGCCTGCCGTTGACGGGCCTGCAGGTAGAAGGGCGCCAGCTCCCGATCCTCCCGGCCTGCCACGAACGCGATGTGATAGCCCACCGGCGAGGAGATCACCGGGGTCGTGGACAGAACGGGGGTGGCGAAGATCGCCTGCTCCAGTTCCGACCCATACAGGGGCTCCAGGCCCCCCGACGGGGTCCAGCCCAGGTTCAAGGCGGTCGCGCTCACTACCTGGCCCGCCTGCACCTCCTGGAACACTCGCTCAAATCCCTCCGCCTCGATCCGACGGCGCAGCTCCGCCGCCAGGTCCGGCGTCTCCGCGGTGATCAGGCGGACGTCCACTTGTTCCTCGTGGGTGGGCACCTCCCGGGCGAACGCTTCCCGTAACTGCTGCTCCAACAGGCTCGCTTCCACGATGGCTCGGTAATCCGCCTCAGTCAGCCCCAGTTCCGCCCATTGCCTGAGCTGAGCCGCGTAGAGGGCCCGGAAGCTCGCCTCCGACATCGGTGTGGGGGTCGGGACGGGCGTAGGCTCCGGCGTCCCCACGCCGGGGGTCACCGTTGGGGTGGGCGACCCGGCTGGGGTCGGCGTCTCCCGGATGAACCCGAAGCGGCGCTGAATCTCCCGGTCAATCGCCTCAGCGGAGACCCGGATCCCCCGCCGCTCCGCCTCTTTGCGGATCAGTTCTTCGTCGATCATCTGCTGGAGGACCAGCCGGCCCAGGGTGAGGCGATCCTCCAACTGCGCGCGGATCTGATCCAGCTGTTGCCGGTAGATGGCGGCGAGGGTGGCCTGGTTGGGGTCGTTCGGGTCTAAAGCGGCGATCTCCTGTTCCAGGAGGGCCTTCTGCCGCTGGAGCGAGTCCTCCGCGAACCGGAACCGCTTCTGAAACTCCCGGGTCCGGATCGGCTGGCCGTCCACAGCAGCCACCGGCTGCTCGGGCCAGATGGCCTGATCATAGAAAATCCCGCCGGCCACGACGAGGACGGCCAGCAGGACCACGCCGGCCGCCCCGAGCAGGAGGTAGCGCTGCAGCCGGGCCTCCCGCTCCGCCCGAGAGAGCGCCTTGCGGTTGATGCTCAAGGGTTTGCGGGCCATCCCGTGCGGCCTCCCTGATGAAGATCCTCCACCGCCGATGGATCCGAAGGGCCCTTATCCTTCCCCGGACGGCTTATATCGAAAGCAGACGGGGCGCACCGCCCGCGCGCCCCGTCTGCGAACCGCCGCGGGATCCTCTGGAGGATCGGCGCCTCGCCCATCCTCTCCCAGTTCCCAGGCGGATGGCCGCCCATCCCCGGGGCTCAGGCGCCTCCCCATCCGTATTTGCGCACGTGTTCCGCCGTGAACGGCAGAAGCCCCAGGTGGCGCGCCCGCTTGATGGCCACCGAGAGGCGCCGCTGATGCTTGGCGCAGGTGCCAGTCTGACGGCGTGGCTTGATGCGCGCCCGGTCGTTGACGAAACGGCGCAGCAGATCCACGTTCTTGTAATCAATGACCACACGCTCCACGCAGAAGTAACACAACCGCGGGGGCTGCGGGTAGCGGCGCGCCGGGGCGGCTTTCGCCGGGGCAGGCGTCGCCGCCGAGGCCGTCCCCTCCACCGCAGCCTCCACCGCTTCCGGCTGCGGGACTTCCTTCGCAGTGCGTTCCTCCGCCAAGGCGAACCTCCTTCCAAGCATTGAAGTCAAGGTATCCCCTCATCAGGCCTGAAGATCCCTCCGCCCCGCCGCAGTCCTCAGGGGAAGGAGCCGCGCGGCGGAGGCGGGTTCGTTCAGAAGGGGAAGTCCTCCGCTGATCCCTCTTCCTCCCCCTCCTCCTCCAGCTCCGGGGCGGGGGCGGCGCGGCCCTCCCCGAGGACGATCATCTCATTGGCCACCAGCTCCGTCCGATAATGCCGGCGGCCCGCCTCGTCCTCCCACCCTCGGGTTTGCAGCCGGCCCTCCACATATACATACATCCCTTTGCGGAGGCGCTGCTTGCAGATCTCCGCGAGCCCACCCCAGGCGACAACGTTGAACCACTCCGTCTCCTCCCGCCGGTCCCCATTGCCAGCGACCCAGGTCCGGGTGGTGGCGACCGGGAAGGTCGCCACCGGGCGCCCGTTGGGGGTGAAGCGCATCTCCGGGTCGCGTCCCACCTGACCGATGATCATCACCTTGTTCAACCCACGCATCGTCCGGCTCCGTCCCTCGATGTTCCAGGACGCGTTCAATCCTCGTCCATGCGGACCAGGAGGTGGCGAAGGACCTCCTCCGTGATCCGCAGGGTGCGTTCCAGGGGGGCGGTGGCCTGGGCCGGCATCTCGGCCCGCATGAGGACGTAGTGCCCTTCCATCTTCTTGCGGATCGGATAGCAGAAGCGGCGGCGGCCCCACGGGATCACCTCCAGGACCTGCCCGCCGTTCGAGGTGATCACGTTCTTGATTCGCTCCACGATTTGATCAAGCTGCTCCGGAGGTCGCTCCGGATCCAGGACCACCATCAGCTCGTAAGGCCGAATGCGCGGCGTCGGTTGAATCAACACGGAGATGACCTCCTTTCCTTGGGATTGCCCCCGCCCGAAGCAGGAGCGGAAAGGCGCGAAGCCAGAAGTATCCTATCACAGGGAGATGGATTCTGCAACGAACCCTGCGAGCTTTCTGGAAAAGGCCGGCGGCTGCAGCAGGGCTCGAAGCCGCTGGCCCTTCGGATGGGCTTCCGGTATGCTGAGGGGAGGGGAAGACGAGGCCTGTTCCATCCGTCCTTTCGATCTCCAACGGGGGACATCCGATGGCGAAGCGCCGCCCATCCAATCGGGAACCCGCGCGCAAGGCGCTCGTGCGGGCATCCCGTGCGCGTGTCCAGGTCTACCTGACGCCGGAGCAGGAGCGGGCCCTGGATGCCCGCCTGGCTCGCATCGAGGGGCATCTCGCCGCGGTTCGGCGGATGCTGGCGGAGCACGAGGACTGCAACAGCCTGCTGGTGCAACTAGCGGCGATCAAGGCGGCGGTCAACCAGGCGATCCTTGCCCTCCTGGAAAGCCATATGGACGCCTGTATTATTGCCTGCGCCATGGACGAGGAAGGCCGCCTGGCCCTGGAGGGCCTCAAAGCGGCGATGGCCATCGTCTTGCGCAAGACGTAGTGGGGGGCCGTCCGATGGATTGGCTACAGGCGCTCTGGGCTGGGCTGGCGGATCCCAACGTGGCCTATCTCCTGCTGGTGGGTGGGATCCTGGCCGCGGTCGCCGCTTGGAGCACCCCGGGAACCGGCCTGGCGGAGGGCCTGGCGGCGCTGATGCTGGGCTTGGCTCTGATCGGCCTGCTCCGCCTGCCAGTGAGCGCCGCCGGGCTCTTCCTGATCCTGCTGGGCGCCCTCCTCTTCCTATCGGAGCTCTATTTTCAGAGCGGGGGATACCTGGGGCTCTCCGGGGCGCTCGCCATGGGCCTGGGGGGGCTCTTCCTGTTCCCGGCCGGCGCCGGGCGCCGGGTAGCTCCGCTGGTCCTCCTGGGGACCACAGCGGGCGCTGCGGCGGCGTCCTTCGGCCTCGCCGTTTTGGTGCGACGGTTGGGCCGGCGGCCGCCGCTCCAGACGCCCGAACGCCTCATCGGAGCGGAGGGGATCGCGCAGACGGACCTGGACCCGGAGGGGACTGTCTGGGTGCGTGGGGAAACGTGGACCGCGCGCGCCGCGGCGGGACGGATCGCGGCCGGCGAACGGGTCCGGGTGCTGGCCGTGGAGGGGCTGCGCCTGCGGGTCGCCCGGGTGCAGCCGCCGGTGGAGGCCTCGGATCCCGCCTCGGAGCCGAAGGGCCCGGCCGCCATCGGCGGGGGGATGGCGGTGCTCCTGGCGGTTCACCTACTGGCCTTCCTAGAGTCCCACCCGCTTTCCCGGGATCCGACGTTGCGGATGGCCCGTCCCACCCTGGAACCGGTGGCGTCCCGCCCGGTGGGGGAGCAGGCGGTCTTCGGGCTTCTCCTGGCGCTGGGATGGATCACCCTCAGCGTGGGGATGGCGGCCCTCCTCTGGAAGCTCCGGGGCGCCCGGCGGGCGTTGAGCGCTGCGATGCTCGCCGGGCTGGGGCTGACGCTGCTCTTTTCCACGCGCCTGTTGCTTGTCTCGCTCCTGGGACCGATCCCAGAGTGGGCGCTGCTTTTCCTCGCCGGTCCGGCTGTTCTTCTCCTGCGGAGCGGGCGCCGCCGGCCGGGAGGGATCGAATGGAACGGGCTGGGGCTGCTGATGTGCAGCGCAGCCTCCGCCTATCTGGGGCACCTATGGACCCCTGACGCCTGGGGTGGGTGGGGGACAGGGGTGGGGGATGTATCGAGGGATGCGTCCGATCCGGGACACCTATGGACCCCTGTCGCCGTGGCGGTGGTGCTAGGGGTGATGATCCTCTACGACGTCCTGGCCGTATACGTCTCCCGGCATATGGTGCAGCTGGCCGAGTGGGCGATCCGAGAGCGGCTTCCGTTACTGTTCCTGCTCCCGCCCGCCCTCCCGCCTTTCCCATCGAAGGGCCCCACCCTGGCCCTGGGGTTTGGGGACGTCGCCCTGCCGACGGCGCTCACCCTTTCCGCCTTCCACGCGCATCCGACCCCGTGGCCGGCGGCCGGGGCACTGGTGGGGGTCTTAGTCGGCCATGCCCTTCTGGCGGGTATATTTCTCCCTCGGTGGCAGAGCCACGCGGGGCTTCCATTCCTGGCCGGAGGCGCCCTGCTCGGCTACGGCGCGGGCCGCCTGCTGGAGCAGGCTATCGGGGGATGATCGGCTGGCGTCCCACAGGGGGGACACGAGGGGAGGGGTCCGCCCCGCCCGCAAGCCCGAGAAGCCCCTTGCCAAAATGCCGAAAGGTCGCTATAAATAAAAAAGATAAGGGTGGGTGAAGAGGGAGGTCGGCTTCCCATCGGCAGCGCATCTCGGCGCTGGCCCCGCTGTGTCGGGTAAGGATCGATCTTAACCCGGCTAAAAGGAGGAGGTCCGATGAACCGCTCCCGTGTTTGGTGGTGGCTTTCGCTGGTCGCCCTGGCGGGCTTGTTGATTTCCGCCTGCGCCCCGGCGACCACGCCAACCCCTCAGGTCGTTGAGCAGACGCGTGTAGTGGTCGTGACCCCCACGGCGGTTCCCCGCAAGGTCTTGCGGCTCAATCTCGGCCCCGGCGATGTGCCGACCCTCGATCCCTCGCTGGCCACTGATACCTCCTCGATCCAGATCATCGAGCTGGCCTTCGTCGGCCTGACCCGGCAGAACGAGGAGACCGCCGCGGTGGAGCCCGGGATGGCCGAGCGGTGGGAGGTCTCACCCGACGGCAAGGTGTGGACCTTCTATATCCGTAAGGGCATCCCGTGGGTGCGCTGGAACGGGCAGGCTGTCGAGCAGGTGAAGGATGAGCAGGGCAACGTCCGCTACGTCACCGCCCATGACTTCTACTACGGCGCCATCCGCACCCTGAAGCCCGAGACGGGCGGCGAATACGCCTACGTGCCGGCCTTCTTCATCGAGGGCGCTGAGGAGTTCAACACAGGGACCATCACGGATCCGGCGAAGGTCGGCATCAAGGTGATCGACGACTACACCATTCAATTCACCCTGAAGCAGCCGGTGGGCTTCTTCGCCAACATCGCTGGTCTGTGGATGTTGCGGGCGCAGCCCCAGTGGCTGATCGAGGAGAAGAAGGATCGCTGGACCGAGACCGGCGCTTACCACTCCTATGGTCCGTATGTGCTGAAGGAGTGGGTGCACGACAGCTACATTACGATGGTGGCCAACCCCTTCTGGCCCGACAACATCCCCAGCGTGCCCAAGCCGAAGATCGAGGAGATCGTCTTCCGCATGCTGGATGAGTCCCCGGCCTTCGCCGAGTATGAGGCTGGCAACCTGGACGTAGCCGGCGTGCCGTTGGGGGAGATCGATCGGGTGAAGGCCGATCCGACCCTCTCGAAGGAGCTGGTCATCGCGCCGATCCTCTGCACTTACTACTACGGCTTCAATGTGACCAAGCCGCCATTCGACGACCCGCGGATGCGGCTGGCCTTCTCCCTAGCGGTGGATCGCAAGGCCATCGTGGAGAACGTCACCAAGGGCGGCCAGGAGCCGGCCCAGTGGTTCTCCCGGCCCGGCCTGCAGGCGGCCCCCACGCTGCAGACCCACCCGAACCTCGGCGTGAAGTATGACCCCGAGCGGGCCAAGCAGCTGTTCCAGCAGGTCCTCCAGGAGAAATACGGTGGGGATGTGAAGAACCTGCCGCCGATCACCTTGGTGGTCAACCAGGTGGAGGG
>JBEPYX010000072.1:0-7344 GCA_041641155.1 Thermoflexus sp. | reverse complement strand
CACCCGGCGGGTCCATCCTCTTATCGATCAGGGGTAGGGTTTCGATGTCTTACTTAGAGAAAATCGTGGCCTGGAAGCGGGAGGAGCTGGCCCAGCGCGCCCGGGAGCGCCCCCTGGCGGCGGTGCGAGCGGAGGCGGAGGCGGCGCCGCCGGCCCGGGATTTCGCCGCCGCCCTGACCCGGCGGGGGGATCGGCCCGCCTTGATCGCGGAGGTCAAGCGGGCTTCCCCCTCGCGCGGGGATCTGGCCCCCACGGTGGATCCGGTCGCGCTGGCTGAGGTTTACATCCGGGCCGGCGCCTCGGCCCTCTCGGTGCTCACCGACGAGCGGTTCTTCAAGGGGGATCTGGATCACCTCCGGGCCATCCGTCGGGCGTTCCCAACGACGCCGATCCTGCGCAAGGATTTCACCCTGGATCCCTATCACGTCTATGAGGCGCGGGCGGCCGGAGCGGACGCCGTGCTCCTCATCGCTGCGGCCCTGGACCCCGCGCAGCTCGCCGACCTCATCGCCCTCGCCCACGATCTGGGCATGGCCGCCCTGGTGGAGGTCCATCGGGAGGAGGAGCTGGAACATGCCCTGCGGGCCGGCGCCCGGGTGATCGGGGTCAACCACCGGAACCTGCACACCCTGCAGGTGGATCGAACGGTCTCAGCTTGCCTCCGACCGTGGATCCCTTCGGGGATCCGCACCGTGGCGGAGAGCGGGCTGCGGTCCCCGGAGGACCTCTGGGAGATGGCGACGCTGGGTTACGATGCCGTGCTGATCGGCGAAGCCTTGGTGGAGGCGGGGGTCCGATCCGACGGCTTCGACCTGGAGGCGGTGGCCCGGCGGATCCATTGGCTGCTCGGCGGAGGGGATCGGCCGTGGGGTTCGTGAAGATCTGCGGCATCACGAGGGTGGAGGACGCGCGCGCGGCGGCCGCGGCGGGGGCAGACGCCCTGGGCTTCATCTTCCATCCGAAGAGCCCCCGGTTCGTGCCGCCGGATCAAGCGGCCGCGATCGCCGCCGCCATCCGCCGGGAAGCCCCCCATGTCCGGCTGGTGGGGGTGTTCGTTAACGAGCCCCTGTCCCGTGTGCGGGCGCTGATGGAGACCGTGGGCTTGGACTGGGCGCAGCTGCATGGGGACGAACCGCCAGAGTGGGTCGCTGCCCTGGCCGATCGGGCCTACAAGGTGTTGCGCCTGCCGGCCGCCGCCGTGCTGGACCCCGAGCCCTATCGCGGGCGGTTGCCGGATGGCCCCACCCTGGGGGTGGACGCGTGGCACCCGGCCGCCTATGGGGGCACCGGGCGGACGGCGGACTGGGCGGTGGCGGCGGCATGGGCGCGGGCGCACCGGTTGTTGCTCAGCGGGGGGTTGACCCCGGAGAACGTGGCCGAGGCCATCCGACAGGTCCGGCCGTGGGGGGTGGATGTCTCCTCGGGCGTGGAGGCGGCCCCGGGGCGGAAGGATCCGGAGAAGGTGCGGATCTTCATCGCCCGCGCGCGCCAGGCGTTCCAAAGCCTGGAGGCGGCGGGGGCTCGTTGAGGGCTTCTTCATAGGATCGAACGCCGATAGCAGGAGGCGCGATGGTTCGGTGGATCGAGCCACCGGCGCAGGAGCGTCCGGGCTACTTCGGGCCTTACGGCGGGCGGTATGTCCCAGAGACCCTGATCCCCGCCCTCGAGGAGTTGGAGGTGGCGTTCCGGGAGGCCTTGGGGGATCCAGGGTTCCTTCAGGAATACGAAAGCCTGCTGCGCACGTATGTCGGCCGGCCCACGCCGCTCACCGAAGCCCGGCGGCTCGGGGAGGCCGTGGGGGCGCGGATCTTCCTCAAGCGGGAGGATCTGGCCCACACTGGGGCCCACAAGATCAACAACGCCCTGGGCCAGGCCCTGCTGGCCAAGCGCCTGGGCAAGCGGCGGGTGGTGGCGGAGACCGGGGCGGGCCAGCACGGGGTGGCCACGGCGACCGCATGCGCCCTCCTCGGGCTGGAGTGCACAATCTACATGGGCACGGCCGATATGGCCCGCCAGCGGCCGAATGTCTTCCGGATGCAGCTGCTGGGGGCCGAGGTCCGCCCGGTGGACGCCGGCTCCCGCACGCTGAAAGACGCGATCAACGAGGCGATCCGGGACTGGGTGACGAACGTGCGGACCACGCACTATCTCCTGGGCTCCGCCCTGGGGCCTCACCCCTACCCGATGATCGTCCGCACGTTCCAGTCGGTGATCGGGGTGGAGGCGCGCGCCCAGATGCTGGAGCAGTTCGGGCGGCTCCCGGACATCGCTGTGGCGTGCGTCGGTGGGGGCAGCAACGCCATCGGGCTCTTCGCCGCCTTCCTGGAGGACCCGGTGGAGCTGGTGGGGGTGGAGGCGGGCGGCGAGGGGATCCCCAGCGGCCGTCACGCGGCCCGCTTCGCGGATGCCGAGCGCGGCCGGGTGGGGGTCCTACACGGCACCCGTACCTATGTGCTCCAAGACCCCTGGGGCCAGATCCTGGACACGCATTCGATCTCCGCTGGCCTCGATTACCCCGCGGTCGGTCCCGAGCATGCCTGGCTGCGGGAGCGGCAGCGGGCGCGATACACGGCTGTCACGGACGCGGAGGCTCTGGCCGCCTTCCAGGCCCTGGCGCGACTGGAGGGCATTTTGCCCGCCCTGGAATCCGCCCACGCCGTGGCCGAGGCCATGCGCCTCGCCCGGGCGCGGCCGGGGGCGTGGATCTTGGTCAACCTCTCCGGGCGTGGGGATAAAGACCTGGAGACCGTCGCCCGCGCGCTGAACGGGACAGGATCAGACCTTGACGTCTGCGGAGTCGTCCGATGAGCGGGATCCATGCGGTGCGGGAGGCGTTCCAGAGGGCCCGGGCGGAGGAGCGCCCAGCCCTCATCCTCTACTGGCCGGTGGGCTATCCGGACCTCGAGGCCTCGATTCGGATCGTGGCCGCCCTGGCTCGGGCGGGCGCGGACCTCATCGAGCTGGGCGTGCCCTTCTCGGATCCCCTGGCCGACGGCCCGGTGATCCAGCGGGCGACCCAGCGGGCGCTGGAGAGCGGCGTGCGTCCCCCCCACGTGCTGGAGGCCGCGGCGCGGCTGCGGGCGGCCGGGGTGATGGTGCCGCTGTGCCTGATGACCTATGTGAACCCCATCCTCGCCCGGGGCGCCTTGCGTTTCCTTGAGGAGGCTGTTCAAGCCGGGATCGCCGGGCTGATCGTCCCGGATCTCCCGCTGGAGGAGGCAGAGGAGCTGCGCGCCGCGGCTGGCGCGGCAGGCCTGGCGTGGGTGCCCTTAGCGGCCCCCACTACCCCGGACGAGCGGTTGGCCCGGATCGCGGCCACCGCCACGGGGTTCCTTTACCTGGTTTCCGTGACCGGGATCACCGGGGCGCGGGATCAACTGCCCGCGGATGTCAGGGGCCATCTGCGGCGGGCCCGGCGGGCGGCGGACGGCGTGCCCGTGGCCCTGGGCTTTGGGATCTCCCGGCCGGCGCACGTTCGGGAGCTGGCATCGGAGGCCGACGGCTTGGTCATCGGCAGCGCCCTGATCCAGCGCGGGGAAGCATGGGGCTTCGACCCGGAGGAGCTTTCGGCGTTCGTGCGAGCGCTGCGGGAAGCAGCCCGCGGGGATCCGTCCCCGCCTCCGGAGGGCGGGCCGATGCGGTGATCGGAGGCCACATCCCAAAGGGCACGTCTCCTGACGCGCCAATGCGGCGGCTCTGGGGAGCTGCCCTCCGAACGATCAACCGTTTTTCGGCGGGCACGCCGGAAGGCGTGCCGATGGAGTTTTCGAACGGGCGCGTCTCCTTAACGCGCCGAGCAACGATCGCGTTCACGGCAGGCGGCTTTCCACCCACTGACGGGGATCCACCGGGACCCCCCGCACCCGGATCTCCCAGTGGAGGTGGGCGCCGGTGGAGAGGCCGGTGTTCCCCACGTAGCCCAACAGATCCCCGGCCTTCACGGTCTGCCCGGGCTGCACGGCCACCGCGCTCAGGTGCCAGTACCCGCTGCACACCCCCCAGCCGTGCCGAAGGATCACCGCGTTGCCCCGCACGATCAGCGGCCCGGCCAGGGCGACAACGCCCCCCGCCGGGGCGTAGACCGGCGTCCCAATCGTCCCCCGCAGGTCGAGGCCTTCGTGGTAACTGGTGTAAGGCCCGCCGTTGTAGGACCGCCGGGTGCCGAAGGGGGAGGTCACCTGTGGGTTGGCCACCGGATACCGGAAGGGGCCGCTCCAGCGCCGCTCCGGTTCGAAGGGCATGCAGGCTGCCAGCACCTTCTCCCGTTCCTCCCGAACGAGTCGAGGATCCAGCAGTTTCTGGCGGTCGGGGGGCAGCCGGATGGCCTCGCGGCCGTATCCCCCAGCGACCACCCGCACCGACAACCCCACGCGCGTCACCCGGCCGTCGGCGGTGCGGGCGCGCAGGGTGAGGAGGTAGGTGCCCGGCGCCTGGAGCGCGGGCACGGCCAGCAGTCCCTCCCCGCCCTCCGCGCTCGGAGCGAGGGGATAGGTGATCCCGAGGAAATCCGCCTCCAGCGCAGCAGGCGCCGAGAGGCGAACCCGCAGGGGGAAGACCCGTCCCTGTACCGCGGGGGCCGGACCGATCTGGATGTCCACGAAGGGGGAGGGCCACGGCTTGGATGCGCGGGGGCTCTCCTCGGGGATCCGGAGGACCTGCCCCGCGAAGATCCGGTTGGGGTCGCTCAGGCCGTTCAGGCCCATCAACTGCTTCACCGTGGTCCCGTAGCGGAGCGCGATGCGATAAAGGGTTTCCCCGGGTTGAACCACGTGGACCCGGCTCGGAGTGGAGGTGGGAGTGGGGGTGGGGATGGTCAGAATCTGGCCCGGGTAGATCCGGTTGGGGTTCGTCAAGCCATTGGCCGCTGCGATCGCCGCCACCGTGGTCCCGAAGCGGGCGGCGATGCGGGAGAGGGTGTCCCCCGGCTGCACCGTGTAGCGAACCGGCTCCTGGGCGAGCGCCGGCCGGGCCAGCGCCGCCCCTAAGGCCAGTCCGATCAGGATGCCCCAGCGTCCTCGTGCCATGTCCAGACCTCCCCGATGCGGGCGTGGGCCAGCAACGCCGTCGGCCCCTCGATCAGGTAACGGGCCGGGCGAGCGGGGATGTAGATCCGGAACGGGCGGGCCTCCACGGCGTGGACGATGCGTCCGGCCTCATCCAGCCAGATGGCCGCGATGGGGAAGAAGACGAAGAACATGTGGATAGCCGTTCCCCATCGCCCAGGCCGCGGGAATACGAAGAAGAGCCCCTCGTCCGCCCCCAGCGCCCGCCGAAACATCAGGCCGCGCCCCCGGCATCCCCACGAGCGGCAGGGCCGCAGCCGGGCGATCAGCCGCCCTTCCGGATCATAGAGGAGGATACGCTGGGCCATCGGCGTCCCCATCGCACGGCTCAGAGGGCCCCCGGAAGCCCAGAGCTTTCCTCCCGCTTCGCCTGATCCCACAGCGCCTCCAGCTCCTCCGGCGAGAGGTCCTGGAGCCGTCGACCCTGGGCGGCGGCGAGGGCCTCCATGCGGCGGAACCGGCGGGCGAAGCGGGCGTTGGCCTCCCGGAGCGCCGCCTCCGGATCGATCCCCCAGTGGCGGGCGAGCTGGGCGAGGGTGAACAGCAGATCCCCGAACTCCGCGGCACGGCGGTCCGGGTCAGCTGCGGCCGCGATCTCGTGTAGCTCCTCCTGGATCTTCTCCAGGACCCCTTCGGCGTCCGTCCAATCAAATTTCAGGCGGGCGGCCCGCTCCCCGTAGGCTGCGGCCTGGGCCAGCGCGGGCAAGCCCTTCGGCACGCCGTCCAGGGCGGAGGCATCCTGGCCCCGCTCGGCCTTCTCCCGCTGCTTGATCTGCTCCCAGTTCTCCAGCACCTCCCGCACACCGCGGACCTGCACGTCCCCGAACACATGGGGGTGGCGGCGGCGGATCTTCTCGTTCACATGGGCGATCACCTCGGCCATGGAGAACTCCCCACTTTCCACCGCGATCTGGCTGTGGAAGACGATCTGCAGCAGGAGATCTCCCAGCTCCTCCTTTAGGCGCTGGGGATCGTCGGTATCCAGGGCTTCGAGGACCTCGTAGGCCTCCTCCAGGAGGTTGGAGCGTAGGCTCCGGTGGGTCTGCTCCCGATCCCACGGGCATCCTTCCGGGGAGCGGAGGTGGGCGATGGTGTCCTGGAAGGTCTCCAAAGCCCCGGGCCGGGCGAGGGGCGGCACATACAGGGCCGTCAGCGGGGTGAAATCCGCACGGCGGTCCAGCTCGTAGAGGGGGAAGGTCTCCAGGCGGGCCTCCGGAAGCCCCGCGGCGTCGATCCGGGTGACCGGGTGATCGGGGGGGTATTGGTTCATCAAGGTGAGCTTAACGTCCGTTGCCACCGTCCGGCTGTCCAGCTGAGCGATCAGTGCGGGGCGATCCGGGTTCAGGGGCGGATGGTAGTGTTCGGCCAGCTCGAAGGCGTCGGCGATCTGAAGGCCATCGAGGGCGTCGAGGCCCAAGCGCTCCAGGGTCACCTCGATGAAGCTGAGGCCGTGGACGATCCGGAGGGGCAACCCGGCCTCGGCGGCCAGGGCGCGGATGCGAGCGACTGTGGCCTCCCCGACGAAGGGAGAGCCTGGGACCGCGTAGCAGACCCCCTCGGGGCGCTGTCCCAGCGTCACGATCGTCCGGGCGATCCGTTCGTAGACCTCCTCCAGGGTCTCCGCTTCCGCGTAGACGGCGTCGAAATCATAAACCGTGAGGTGGGGCGGCAGCGCCGCCACCGCCGGGTGCCGCCGCGTCCGCACGTAGATCTCACGGATCCCCTGGAGCACCTCCAGTGCCTCCTGGGTCCAATAGCGGGGATCCCCAGGGCCCAAACCCAGGATGATGATCACCGCCCGACCTCCGGTTGGAGACGAAGATGGACGGGATGAAGCGGGCGCTCATGCCTCCTGCCAGCCGAACAGGGGAGGCGATCTAGGACGAGCCGCGTGGCAGATACCAGCCGACCGTGCGGTTGGTGCGGGTCAGGTAGGTGCAGGCAACCCGCTGGACGTCCTCGGGGGTCACCCGGGCCAAGCGCTCCAGGTAAGTCTCGAACCAGGTGTAGTCGGCGAAGATCTCACTCCAGCCGTACCAGAAGCCCTGATTGGTCACCGACTCGCTGCTGTAGGCGAAGTCGGCGCGGGCCTGCTTGAGGGCCTTCTCGAACTCCTCCGGGCGGATGAGTTCGGATTGCAGGCGCTGGATCTCTGCCTCGATGGCCGCCTCCGCCTCCTCGGGCCGGCGGCCGGGCCGCAGGGTGGCCGTAAGGCTGTAGAGGAAGGGTTCCACCGTGGGGATCAGGGTGCTCTCGATGTCGGCGGCGATCTCCGTCTCCA
>JBEPYX010000071.1:0-7384 GCA_041641155.1 Thermoflexus sp. | reverse complement strand
TTCATCACCGTCGACTTCATCATCACCCAATACGTCAGCCGCATCGGGGAGCGCGGCCACTCCTTCTCCCTGCCGCCTGGCACCCTGGCCATCGGGCCCTGGGTGATCCGGAACGATCGCGACGTCTACTATCTGATGATCACCCTGGTCACCCTCTCCGTGCTGGCGATGACCAACCTGGCGCGCACCCGGATCGGCCGCGCCTGGATGGCCATCCGGGATCACGATATCGCCGCCGAGGCCCTGGGGATCCCCGTGGTGGCCTATAAGCTCCTGGCCTTCTTCATGGCGGGGGCCTTCGGAGGGATGGCGGGCGCCTTCTGGATCGCCAACGTCTTCGCCGTCAGCCCCGAGCACTTCACCTGGTCGTGGTCCCTCTGGCTGGTTGGGGTGATCCTCATCGGCGGCCTGGGCAGCAACTATGGGACGATCTTCGGCGCCCTCTTCATGACCTTGGTGATGGAGGCCCTGCGGAACCTGGTCACATGGCTGACGCCGCTCTTCCCCTCCCTGGAGACCTCCTTCTTGTTCATCAAGGAGGCAGCCTTCGGCTTGGCCATCGTCCTGTTCTTGCTCTACGAGCCCAACGGCCTGGCCTACCGCTGGTGGCAGATCAAGAACTACATCCACCTGTGGCCCTTCTCCTACGAGTGATCCGCAAGGAAGGCATGCGGGTCCACCTCAACCAGGCCCTCGGGGGTGGGCCCTCCGGGCCTTCGGATCACCGGGGAGCGCGAGATGGAGACTCGATCCAAAAGGAGGGTGCTATGGGAAAGCGCGGATGGATCGTGGTGGCATGGTGGATCGGAGCGCTGGCCTTGTTCCCCGCCATCCTCGGATGCGCCCCTCAGGCGACCCCCGCGGCTCCGGCGCCCGCCGGCGAGATCCCCATCGGGGCCATCTTGGACACCACCGGGCCGACCTCCGATGTGGGCAAGGACTTCGCCGCCGGGATCCAGGACGCCATCCGCTGGATTAACGATCACGGCGGGGTGAACGGCAAGCGGATCCGTCTGATTATGAACGACTACGGCTACCGGATCCCCGAAGCCATCACCCTCTACAAGCGCTATCGTGACATCGACAAGGTGATCGCCATCCTGGGATGGGGAACCGGCGACACCTCCGCCTTGGCCCCCACCGTCGCCCAGGACCGCATCCCTTACATCTCGGCCTCCTACTCCGGGGAGCTCACCGATCCCGCCAAAACCCCTTATAACTTCTTCGCCAGCGCCGATTACTCCACCGGAGCCCGCGCCGCCCTCCTGGCCTGGTATGAGGAGGTCTGGCTGAAGGACGACCGCTTCAAGGCGGAGCGGGAGGCCGGGAAGAAGCCGCGGATCGTGATGTTCTACTCCTTCCCCACCCCCTACAGCAGCGCGCCGATCAAGGCCCTGAAGGAATTCGCCCAGATCCTGGGCTTCGAGATCGGGCCGGATCAGGACATCTCCCTGACCGCCCTGGACGCCAAGAGCCAGGTGCTGGCGGCCAAGGAGTTCAACCCCCACGTCATCTGGCACGGGAACACGGTGCAGTCGGTGGCCACCGCCATCCGCGATGCGAAAGCCCTGGGGCTGCCGGCCGATCACCTGGTCAACCCCTACGGGATCGGCGAGGAGCTCCTCCGCCTGCTAGGGCCACAGGCCGAAGGGGTCATGGGATGGCTGGCCGCCGCCCCCTACGGGGCCGATGTGCCTGGCATGGATCGGGTGAAGGAGGCCGCCCAGCGGTATAACCCCGCCCTCAAGGAGCGGACCGTCCGCACCGTTCAGGCCTGGGCCAACGTCATGCTGCTCTTCGAAGCCCTTAAGAAGGCCGACGCCGCCGGCCAGCTGAACGGCCCCGGCATCAAGGCGGCCATCGAATCCTTCCGGGACCTGGACATCGGCCTGGGCGTTCCTCCGCTGACGTACACCCCCGACGACCACCGGCCGACCAGCAAGGTGAACGTCTACATCGTCCGGAATGGGCAGCTTCAGCTCCTGAAGACTGTGGATCTGAAGGAGAAGTTCGCCGATCGCTGGCCTGCCTGGAAGGGCTACTGAGGGGGAAGGCGCATGGGATCTGAGGGGGCCTTGCTCCGGGTGAATAATATCGAGGTCCGCTACCACCAGGTGATCCTCGTCCTTAAAGGGGTCTCCCTGGAGGTCCCCCCCGGGGGGATCGTGGCCCTCCTGGGGGCCAACGGCGCGGGCAAGTCCACCACCCTGAAGGCGATCTCCGGCCTCCTCAAGCACGAGGACGGCCAGATCACCGACGGCAGCATCGTGTTCATGGGGGAGCGCATCGACCGCAAATCGGCCGAGGAGATCGCCGCGCTGGGGATCATCCAAGTGTTGGAAGGGCGGCGGGTCTTTGAGCACCTCACCGTCGAGGAGAACCTTCGGGTGGGCGCCCACCGCGGGGACGGACGGAGCCTCTCGGAGCGACTGGACATGGTCTATCACTACTTCCCCCACCTGAAGGCCATCCGGAACCGCGTGGCAGGGTTCTGCAGCGGAGGGGAGCAGCAGATGCTGGCCATCGGCCGGGCCCTGATGACCCGCCCCCGCCTGCTGCTCCTGGACGAGCCCTCCCTGGGGCTGGCCCCCCTGATCGTGCGGGAGATCATGGAGATCATCACCCGCCTGAACCGGGAGCAGGGCATCGCCATCCTGTTGGTGGAACAGAACGCTAAGCTGGCCCTGGAGATCGCCCAGCACGCCTATGTCCTGGAGAACGGACGGATTGTGATGGAGGGGCCTGCAGCCGTCCTCCGGGACAACCCCGATATCAAGGAGTTCTACCTCGGGCTCACCGAGCTGGGGACCCGCAAGCGGTTCCGCGAAGCCAAGTGGTATAAACGCCGGAAGCGCTGGCTGACCTGACCCCTTGCACGGAAGGAGGCTGCCATGGCGCAAAGGACACGCCGCTGGCTGAGCGGGGTCCTCGTGCTGGGGATCCTCGCCGCGTGTCGTCCGGCTGGAACCCTCTCGATCCAGGATCCCAAGATCACCCTGGCCCGGGTCGAGGTGGTGGCCTACTACGCATGGCCGACCCCCGTCCCTACCCCAACCCCGCCACCGGCCGGAACGCCCACCCCGACCCCTGCCCCGCCCCCACCGGCCCCTGACATCCCTTTGGGCTTGGCCTATATTTTCAAGATCGAGAACCCCAATGACGTGACGGTCACACTGGACCAGCTGAAGTTCACCGCCCAGCTGGAAGCGAAGAAGGACGGGCAAAGCGCCTACTTCGCCGTCCACGCGCCGATCGTCGATGAGGACATGAGCATCCCGCCTCGGACCACCAACGAGCTCCGGGTGACGTTCTTCCTCTCCTCACGCATCGCGACCACCAACCTCGCCGTGACCTCCGGCCACAAATTGAAGGAGATGGGGCTCACCCCGGGCGCCGTCGTTGAGGCTTGGTGGAAGGGGATCGGGGATTACGCCTTCGGGATCCGCGCCGCCGAGGGGACGGCGATCTTCCGCACCCCCGCCGGCGATCGAGTGGTGACCTTCGAAGGGGAGTTCCGGAAGTAACCTCCGCCGCGGATGAATGGGTGGGGGTTGGGGGCTTCGTTGCCTCCCCAACCCCCGATGGCTCCCGCCGTTCAGGGACGTGCCTCCCCTTCGCCACCAGCGTGGGTCTTCCCAATGTCCAGCTTTGGGAGGCAGGAACCTCCATGGATCTGCTGGCCGCTTACCAGGAACGGCTTTTCCCATCTGTCCAACGGGCGATCCGACAGGCCTACCGGAGCGCCCCAGGTTTCCGGGCCCGCATGGAAGCCGCTGGCCTGCGCCCTCGGGATCTCCGAACGCCGACGGATCTCCGCCGTCTCCCGGTGCTCCGCAAGGACGACCTCCTCCAGCGCCAGCAGGCGGACCCCCCCTTCGGCGGGCTGCTGATGGGCCCGATGGAGCGCCTGCGCCGGATTTTTCAGTCCCCAGGCCCTCTCTACGAGCCCGAGCCCCCGATCCCGGATCCCTGGCGCTGGGCTCCTGCCCTCCAGGCGGCCGGTTTCGAGCCCGGCGATCGCGTGCTGATCGCGTTCTCCTATCACCTGAGCCCGGCGGGCGCCATGTTTGAGGAAGCCCTGAAGGTCATCGGCTGCCCGGTCCTGCCCGGCGGCATCGGCCAGCAGGAGCTTCAACTCCAGGCCTTGCGGACGCTGCGGATCACCGGCTACATCGGCCTGCCCAGCTACCTCTACAACCTCTTGGAACGCGCCGTCGCAGCAGGCTGGGATCCCCATCGAGACCTCTCCCTCCGCAAGGCCTTTGTGACCGCGGAGCCCCTTCCCCCTTCCCTCCGCCAGGACCTCCGGCGATTCGGGCTCACCGTCCGCCAAGGTTACGGGACGGCCGAATGTGGCTGTCTGGGCTACGAGTGCGAGCACGAGGATGGGCTGCACGTCCCCGAGGACGCCTACGTGGAGATCTGCGACCCCCAGAGCGGAGAGCCCGTCCCACCCGGGGAGGCCGGGGAGATCGTCGTCACCCTCTTCCATCCGGTTTATGCCCTCATCCGCTTCGGAACCGGAGATCTCTCCCGGTGGGTGCTCGAGCCATGCCCGTGCGGGCGGCCAGCCCCACGGCTGGGGGGAATCCTCGGCCGGGTCGGCGAGGCCATCAAGGTGCGGGGGATGTTCCTCCACCCCCGCCAGATGGAGGCCATCTTCGCCCGCTTCCCGGAGGTCCTCGCCTACCAAGCCGTCATCGATCGCGAGGCCCACGTCGATCGGCTGATGTTCCGGGTCGCCCTTCGGGAAGGGACGCCGGATCCCGAATCCGTCCGCGCCCGCCTTCGGGAGGCGATCCGGGATGGCCTGCGGTTTCAGGCCGAGATCGTCTGGGTCCCCGCGGAGGAGCTACCCCCCGGCAGCCCCCGGGTGGTGGATCGCCGACGCTGGGAGTAGCGCCGCTGCTCCACTGCTCTTCGGAAACCGACGCGGGCTTCGGTGAGCGCTCGCCACCCTGTTCCCTCTCATTCTCTTTCCTTCAATTCTTGTGGTAAAAAAGACATCAGGATGGCTCTTGCTGCGAGGGCTTCGCGTCCGCCGGGTGCCATCCCCGCCCAACGGCTGTGAGGCCATGCTGCCATGAGCAGACCCGTTGCCATTCGAATGAGCCATGGATCCTTCAAGGGAGGCGGACTTGAACTCGAAGAAGATCCTGATCATTGAGGATGATGCGGAGCTGGCCCGCTTCCTGGCCCGGCAGCTGGAGCAGAACCGATATCAGGTCGCCGTCGCCCACAACGGCCCGGAGGGCCTCGATCTGATGCGCTCTCAAAACCCTGACTTGGTCCTCCTCGACCTGATGCTGCCCGGCATGGACGGCTGGGAAGTCCTCCGGGCGATCCGCTCCACCCGGGAGACCCCGGTGATCATCATCAGCGCCCTGGGGACGGAATCGGACATTGTGCGGGGGCTGGAGAGCGGCGCCGATGATTACCTCACGAAGCCCTTCGGCCCCCGGCAGCTCTTGGCCCGGGTCCAGGCTGTGCTGCGACGCTACGAAGCGACCACCGCCCGCGGGGTTTACGACAACGGGCGCCTTTACGTGAACCTAATCACCCAGGAGGTCCGGGTCGACGGGCGCCCGGTGGAGCTCACGCCAACGGAGTTCAAGCTCCTCTCCACCATGGCCCGATTCCCCGGCCGCCCCCTCACCCACGATTTCCTGCTGCGCGAAGTCTGGGGGGAGGAGCACGTCCAGGACCGAGGTTACTTGAAACTCTACATCTGGTATCTTCGCCAGAAGATCGAGCCGGACCCCAACCACCCGCTTTTCATCCGGACCGAGCGGGGGATCGGCTACCGGCTGATCGGCCCCGACGAGCTCGGGGCCTCGGAATGAGCGGGCGGATCAAAGGCCCCGCCCCGCGCACCGCATCAAAATGAAATCCCAAAGGCCGGAAGGATGGGAGGGAACTCCGTGGGCTTCCCAGGGGCATGGCGCTTCGACCCCCTCTCTGCCCTGATCGGAGCCGCCATGACGGGGCTGGGGATCAGCCTCCTCTATCTGGGCCGACGCCCGCTCAGAGAACTCCACACAACGGCCAGGGAGCGTTTGGCTCAGGTTCAACAGCGCCTCCGCCTTTCCGCCGAAACCCAATATCGGCACTGGTTGCTGGAACAGCTCCCCCACTGGATCGCATGGTCCGCGCTGGATCCCCGCCTGGCCGAATGCCTGATCGAGCCCTCCCTGATCTCTCCCCTCCCCTACCCCAGCCCGCAGGTGCAGGAGCTGCCGGAGGAACCCAATGTGTCCCTCGGGCGGATCATCCAGGCCGTCCCCCGGCTCTTCCTCTACGGCCCGCCCGGGAGCGGCCGCACCGGCGCCCTCTGCTGGCTGGTCCGCGAGGCCCTCCATGCCCATCCGCAAGCGCAAGAGCCGCCCGCGATCCTTCCCCTTTACATCCGCCTGCCCCTGCTGGCCCCGGACCCCACCGCGCCGCCGGAAACCGCTCTGGTGGAGGCCCTCAGCGGGGTTGTCCCCTTGGTCCTCCGACCTCGCCTGAGCCCGATGATCCGCGCCGCCCTGCGGGAGGGATCGGCCCTCCTGCTCTTGGATGAACTGGAGGAGGTCCCATCGCCGCGCCGGTCGGAGATCCTGCGCTGGCTGGGTCAGCTGCTCCAGTCGTATCCGACGACCCGGGTGGTGCTCGCTGGCGATCATGCGGCCACGCGGCCTGTGGAGGAACTAGGGTTCGTCCCCTTCCCGCTGGCCCCATGGTCTGAGGAAAAGATCAAGGAGTTCATCAAGCGCTGGGCGTCCATCGCTGGGATCTCTGCGTCGGAGCAGGAAGCACTCCGGAGGGCGTGGGGAACCCCTCGGCCGGTCCAGCTACGCCCCGCCGATGTGGCCGCCGCGGCCGCGCTGAGGACCGCTCGCCCCCGGGACCCCGCGCTCTATGACGCAATGCTGGAGCGCATGCTTCAGGGGATCGTGGGCCAATTGCCCCTCACCATGCCCACCGCCCGCCTGGTCCTGGGCCAGCTGGCCCTCCGGCTGTTGAACGAAGAACGCTTCCTCATTACGCTCGAAGACTTGGAGCAGGCGTTGGTCCGCTCGATCCCCGAGTTGGCCCCACCGGCGGGACGTCGGATGCTCGATCGCGCGATCGAAGCGCTCACCGCCCCGGGACGGCCCATTGTGCCCGTGGACGAGCAGCGAGGGCACTTCCGCCACCCGCTGATTCAGGCCTACTTGGCCGCCTGGGCGCTGGCTCAGTCCGGCGAGGGCCCCGCGCTCGCCTCCCATTTGGACGACCCACGCTGGATGGAGGTCCTGGATTTCTACGCCGCCCTCGGCCCGATGTCCGGGATCGTCGAACGGGTCCTCACAGAACCGGACGATGCCTTTCACACCCGGCTGCGGCGCATGGCGCGGTGGAT
>JBEPYX010000070.1:0-7397 GCA_041641155.1 Thermoflexus sp. | reverse complement strand
GCCTTTAACTTCCTGGGGGATGGCCTCCGGGATGCCCTGGATCCGCGGATGCGCGGGACCCAATAAGCCGCGACGGGCCCATCGCCCTGCCCGAAGAGGTTTCAGCGCCGCCGACATCTTCTCCCCACGAGGGGCTTCCTAGGGCGGTGGGGATCAGCGGCGCCCGTCTTAAGCCTTTCCAGGCGCAGGGGTCGAAACGCCCCCAGCTACGTCGAGCCGGCGAGATCCGTTGGGAGGAACCCGGGGGAGGAGGCCCATGGGACGCCTGAGCAGTGAGGTCGCCATCGTCGGCGTCGGCTGGAGTGGTTTCCGCTCGATCTTGCCGGACCTCTCATTCCGCGAACTGATGTTCGAGGCCGCCGCCATGGCCTATGCCGACGCCGGGATCCATCCCCGCCGCGACCTGGACGGCTTGGTGACCGCTGAGGAGGATTTCCACGAGGGCATCGCCATCAGCGATGAATACGTCCCTGATCAGATGGGCGCGGTCCTCAAATCCGTCCATACCATCGCCGGCGACGGCCTGCAAGCCCTGGCGGCTGGGGTGATGCAGATCGCCGCCGGCGCCGCCCGCATCCTGGCTGTCGAATCCCACAGCAAGGCCAGCAACATCCGGAACCTTCCCCAGATCACTGCCCTCGCTATGGATCCGGTCTTCCAGCGCCCCCTGGAGCTCCACCCGTTGTTCATCGCCGGGCTGGAGATGCGCCGCTACTTGGAGGCCACAGGGACGCTGATCGAGCACGTGGCCCGAGTGGTGGTCAAGAACCGGCGCAACGCCATGCGTAACCCCCGCGCCGCCTTCCCGGCTGATCTCTCGGTCGAGGACGTGTTGCACAGTGAGCCGCTGGCAGAGCCTCTCACCCGCCTCATGGCCGCCGAACCCGCCGACGGGTGCATCGTCCTGGTCCTGGCCCGGGGCGACATTGCCCGCTCCCTCAGCAACCGGCCCGTCTGGATCCGGGGGATCGGATGGGCCACAGACACCTACGCGCTGGAGAGCCGGGATTGGGAGGGGGCGCGTTACCTACGCCAGGCCGCTGCCCTCGCCTACCAGCAGGCGGGGATCCGCTCCCCCCGCCGGGCGTTCGATCTGGTCGAGGTGGACGACACGTTCGCCTACAAGGAGCTCCAGCACCTGGAGGCGCTGGGCCTCTGCCGCCCTGGGGAGGCGGGTTGGTGGACCGCTGAAGGGGCGACGGAGATCGGGGGGGAGCTGCCCGTGAACCCTTCGGGGGGATCCCTCGGGGAGGGGCATCTACTGGAGGCCTCAGGCCTGGCCCGGCTCCTGGAGGCGGTGCTCCAGCTGCGGGGAGAGGCTGGCCCCCGACAGGTCCCGAACGCCCGCACGGCCCTGGTGGCCTCCTGGCGGGGGCTGCCAACGGCCACGGGGGCCGTGGTGATCCTCAGCCGAGAGCCGTGAGCGATGCACCGTATCCATCCATGGAGCCTTTGGCCATCCGGTCGGCTCAGAACGCGGCGTAGGACGCAGGATGGCGGTTTCGGTTGGACCGCTGCGTATCGGTCCGTCGTGAGAGGAGGGTCGATCGGACATCCCTCAGGATCGGCCGGAGGCGCCTATGCACGTGGAGGAGCTGCGCGCGCGTGTGGAGCAGCTGGAGGGGGAGTTGATCGTGCTCAAGTACGCCATCCGACTCCTCCTGGCCGCCCACCGGCGCACCCTGCCCGCCTTCTCCGGCCAGCAGGTGGATCCGGAGATGGTGCGCCAGGTCCGGCGGGAGATCCAGGCCCAGTGGGATCGGGAATGGCATGAGTTAACCCCCTCTGATCCGAGGCCCCTGTGAGAGCATACGTCCTGGACACCCATGCGCTCATCTGGTATCTCACCCGGGATGAGCGGCTGAGCCCAGCTGCCCGGCGGGCCTTCGAGGAGATCGAGCGTGGGGAGGCCCGGGGGCTCATCCCGATCGTGGTGCTGCTGGAGCTGATCCGGATCGAGGAGAAAGAACTAATCCCTCCGCTCTGGGACGTTGCGATCATGACCTTGTTGGGGGAAGGGAGGTTCGAGGTGGTCCCCCTGGATCTGAGCCTGTTGGCCCTGGTGCGGGAGCTGTCCGAGATCGAGGACCTGCACGATCGGGTGATCGTCGCCATCGCTCAGCGTTACGGGGCGGTGCTGGTGACCTATGATGAGACCATCCGACAGTCCGAACGGGTGGAGACGCTCTGGTGAGACCGTGGTGCAGGAGCGCATCCCAACCCAAGGAGGTGGTGTGTAATGGCCGGGCGACGGGTGGCGATCGTGGGCGCGGGGATGACGAAGTTCGTGCGCCGGGCCCTGGAGACCGGCCCGGAGCTGGCGTGGGAGGCCGCCCACAAGGCTCTCGAATCCTGCGAGATGACCCTGGATCAGATCGATGCCGTCGTCCTGGGTTCCGCCCCGGATGCCTTCGACGGGGTCCACATGAAGGTGGAATACCTGAGCCCCGGGGCGGGGGCGTGGGGCAAGCCCACCATCCGCGGCTACGTGGGCGGCGGGACTGGGGTTTTCGCGGCGATCCAGGGCTGGTACCACATCGCCAGCGGGATGTTCGACACGGTCCTGGTGGTCTGTGAGGAGAAGATGTCCTCCTGCCACCCCCATCCCCAAGCTGCCTTCAATTACATTTTCGATCCCATCCTGGAGCGCCCCCTAGGGCCGAACCTCCTCTGGATCTTCGCCCTGGAGATGAACGCCTATATGTCCCGGTACGGGCTGACCAAGCGGGACATCGCCTTGGTGGCGGTGAAGAACAAGCGGAACGCTGCCGACCACCCCGCGGCCCAGCTGGGGGACCCGAACATCACGGTGGAGGATGTGCTGAACTCGGAGGTCCTGGCGTGGCCGGTGCAGCGCCTGGACGTCTCCCCCCCCAGCGATGGGGCGGTGGCCATCGTGATGGCGGCCGAGCACGTGGCCCGACGGGTGACCTCTAAGCCCGTCTGGGTCGAGGGGGTGGGCTGGTCCCTCGACACCCAATACTGGACCAATCGGGATCTCTCCTACCCGACGTATGTGGAGGAGGCCGCACGCAAGGCCTACGCGATGGCCGGGATCAAGGAGCCCCGCAAGGAGATCCACATCGTCGAGCCCTATGATCCCTTCGACTACAAGGAGCTGCACCACCTGGAAGGGCTGCTCCTGGCCGATCGAGGTAAGGCCGCCGAGCTGGTCGCCCTGGGGATCGCGAACCGGGACGGGGACCTGCCGGTGTCCCCCTCCGGGGGGCTCCTGGGGGTGGGTAACCCCATTGCCGCGGCGGGCTTGATGAAGGTAGCTGAGATCTTCTGGCAGTTGCGCGGGGAGGCTGGGAAGCGCCAAGTGCCCGGCCAGCCCCGGCGGGGCCTGGCCCAGGCCTGGGGCGATCTGATGCAGGTGGGGACCGTGATCATCCTGGGGATCTGAGCGCTCGCCAAAGGGGGTGCCGATGGAGCGCTGGGTATACCCGGTTGTCGGCCTCCGGCCGGAGGATGTGGAAGAGAGGCGGGTGTGCATTGCCCGGACGCCGTTATGGGGGGAATACGCGTGGGACGCAGGGGTGGCGGTGGGTCGGTTCCTGGCAGAACTCAGGGCCGGCCGCCTGATCGGGCGCCGCTGCCGCGCCTGCGGCCGGGTCATGGTCCCCCCGCGCATGTTCTGCGAACAGTGCTTCCGGCCGACCGATGAATGGGTCCCTCTGGCGGACATTGGGACGGTGGTCACGTTCTCGGTTTGCACCATCTCCTGGGATCTGCGCCGCCTCGAGGTCCCCGAGGTGCCTGCGGTCATTGCCCTCGACGGAGCCTCCCCGGGGATGGGGATCATGCACCGGCTCGGAGAGGTCGGTCGGACCGTGGAGGAGATCCTAGAGCGGGTGCGGATCGGGATGCGCGTCCAGGCGGTCTGGAAGCCGGTTGAGGAACGGGAGGGCGCGATCACTGATATTTTGTATTTCCGACCCCTGGGAAGCTGAGGAGGCCCTCATGGCCCTCATCGAGCGTATCCAACACCTGGATGAGATCCGGGCTTGGCGCGGGGCGATCCGGCTGGAAGGGGTCTACACCGCAGGGGTGGCCGGGGAGCGCTGGCTGCGCGGGCTGCAGGCGGGGAAAATCTACGGAACCCGTTGCCCACGTTGTCGGTATACATATGTTCCTGCCCGGTTGTTCTGTGAGCGATGTTTGGGGCGGCTGGGGGAGGAGACCTGGGTGGAAGTTGGCCCTCAGGGGACGCTGGTCGCATGGACTCGGGTGCATGTGGCGCCGGACGGGACCCGACTGAGCCCGCCGCGGGCGGTCGGCCTGATCCGCCTCGACGGGGCGGATGCCCTCCTGGTTCACGAGCTGATCGGCGCGGCGGAGGAGTGGGCGAGCGGCATACGCGTCGTGGCGGTCTTCCGCCCGCCCGCCGAGCGTGTCGGGACCATCCGGGACCTCTTGGGGTTCCAGGCCGTCCCGCCTCCACATTGAGCGATCGGCCACCTTACCTCACCTCGAAACGGATTCGGGCGCTGTAGGAGGTTCCCTTCTCCCCACTCCCCCCTGTATTTTGTGATAAATTTCACAATATGCATTTGCGGGAAGTCTGGGGATCCCCTATAATGGGGACGACCCGGCTCCGAGCTGGGGAGAAGTAAAGTTATCCGAATCTCTTGGGGGAGGGGGATGCCGTTGAAAGAGGCCCTCTCCCCACGGGGGTGCGGGAGGATGGACTACCCATCCGTTCGGAGATCTCCTCCGGACAGGAGTGAGCAGCATCTGCTGCGGCCCCTGTCCTCCACCCTTGCGTTCCCATCCTGGTGGATGTCACTCCGGGAGACCCTCCGGCGGAAGGGATGGGGGAGAAGACCTCGGGAGTGGCTCGAGCGCGTCCAGGCGTTCAGTGCCACGCTATGGGCCCATTACAGCGTGCATATCGGCCTGGTGCTGGCGGTGGGGTTGTTCTACTTTGGCCTCACCCGGAGCCGGACGGCCCCCGTGTGGCTGTTCCAGCCCCTTCGGCTCCCCGCCCCTTCCCATGATGAGCCGGCCTCCCCGGAGGTCCTCCAGGCCCTCCTCCGGCGCTCGGCCTACCTAGGTGGGACCCGGCGCGGCGGCCCGGCCCTGCTGATCCGCCAGGTGGATCTCCATACGGAGATCCCGGAGCGGCCCCGGCGGGGGATCATCACCTACACCGTCCAGGCTGGTGACACCCTCTTCGGCATCGCCGAGAAGTTCAAGCTCCGCCCGGAGACCATCCTCTGGGCGAACTATGATGTCCTCCAGGACGACCCCCACATGCTGGACATCGGCCAGGTCCTGAACATCCCGCCTGTGGATGGGGTCCTACACGTAGTGAAGGAGGGGGAGACCCTGGAGGAGATCGCAAAGAAATATAAGGTGACCCCGGATGCCATTCGGAACGCCGAGTGGAACGGCCTGATCGAAGGGGGCGAGCCCCAAGTCGGCCAGGTCCTGATCGTGCCTGGCGGCTCCCGTCCCTTCGCCGGATGGACGCCGCCGCGGCGTTCCTACGTGGTCATCGCCGGGGGGAAGCGGATGCCTGCGGGGGCCTGCCCCAGCGTGCAGGTCGCCCCGTTGGGCACTGGGAGCTTCGTCTGGCCGGTCAACAGCCGCTGGCGCTCGGGCTATGATTTCACGCCTTACCATCCTGGCGTCGACTTCGCTGGCCGCATGGGGGATCCAGTCTACGCGGCCGATGCCGGCACGGTGGTCTACGCGGGCTGGAGCACCGTGGGCTACGGCAACCTGATCGTCTTGGACCACGGGAACGGCTATCAAACTTACTACGCTCATCTGAGCGCCATCCTGGTCGGCTGCGGGCAGCAGGTCGCCAAGGGGGCAACGATCGGCCTGGTCGGCTCCACGGGGCGTTCCACCGGCCCGCACCTCCATTTCGAAATCCGGGGCCCCGGCGGGTTCGTCAACCCCTGGCAGGTGCTTCCATAAAAATTTGGCCCTCGCCGTTCCGGGTGGGGGTGGCCGGCCTCTACGGCTGCCCCTACCCGCTGATCCCGAGCGGATGCTCCCAGTTCGACGTCCCCGTCCGCTTCCCTGGTTGTGCTCCATCGGCGGCTGTGGCATTTCACCGGCGCCCCGCAGGGCGATTATGATGAGATGGCCTTGGAGTTCCGCTGAAACTTTGAGGGGAGATCGTGGATGTCCTGGGAACCCGTGGGGTCGATCCTTGGGGTTGGGATGATGGCCGTCCTGGGGATTTATCTGATCGGGATGGCCGCGGTCTACGACCAGGTGCGGCCCGCCCGGCGCCGGGTGCACCTGGCGTGGTTCCTGTGTGGATTGGCGCTGGCGGGATTCGGGTTCATTCCCTCCCCCCTCCTCTTGGGCCCCAGTTACCGGTTCACTGTGAACATGGCCCAGTTCGTCGTCCTCACCGGCCTGGCCGCTCCCTTGCTGTTAATGGGGCTGCCGGAGCCCTTCTTCGCCCCCCTCAGCCGGCGGGAGCCGCTGCGGACGTTCGGTTTCCGGTTGACCCGGCCGATCCCCGCCTACCTGGCTGCTAATGTCGTGATCTTCGCGTGGCACACCCCCGCCCTGTTCGAGTTGGCCTCCCGCAGCGTGGGTTTGTGGGCCCTCAAGCAAGGGCTCTTCCTGGCCGCAGCCGCGCTGGCCTGGTGGCCGGTGCTCAGCCCCACCCCCGCTTGGCCCCGCCTCTCGGACCCCGGCCAGGTCCTCTACCTCTTCTTCCTCGCGATGCCCACCACCCTGCTGGGGGCCCTCTTCACGTTCCCAGACACCCGGATCTATGCCTCAACGGCGTTGGGCTTCGAAGTGTGCGCCCCCTCATCGTTGGAGGACCAGCGGCTGGCAGGGCTTTTCATGTGGGTGCCGGGGGCGCTGATCTATCTGGGGGCCCTGACCGTGGTGTTCTTCCGATGGTTCGGGAGGGCTGGGGAGCCCGGATCGGGATGAATGGCCGTCCGCCCCGATCGCCTTGTGGTAAAATCCTTCCCGAGGAGGCTCTGATGGCGTTTACGGTTCGGGATTTTGAGAGCCTGGTGCGGCTGCTGGACCGGCATCCCGAGTGGCTGGAGGCGCTGCGGCAGCGGCTGCTGACCCGGGAGCTGCTGCACGCCCCCGAGACGCTGCGGGCGATCGAGGGGACCCTGCGGACGCTGGGGGAGACGGTGGCCGCCCTGGCGGAGTTCCAGCGGCGGCATTATGAGGAGTTCATTGCCCACCGCCAGGAGTTCCTGGCGGATCGGGCGGAGGCGGACCGGCGGCTGGCGGCGCTGCAGGCGGAGGTGGCGGCTGCGCGGGCGGAGGCGGATCGGCGCTTTGCCGGGCTGGCCGAGGCCCAGCGGCGCACCGAGGAGCAGGTGCGGGCGCTGGCGGAGGCCCAACAGCGGCTGGAGGGGCGGGTGACGCGGCTGGAAGAGGCGGTGGCCGCCCTGACT
>JBEPYX010000069.1:0-7411 GCA_041641155.1 Thermoflexus sp. | reverse complement strand
CCGTGGACGTGCTGATCTGCGGGGCGGGGATCGCCGGGATCTCCGCCGCTTACCACCTGAGCCTCCGAAGGCCGTCCCTCCGCATCCTCCTGATCGACCGCGGGGCGCCCCTCAGCCTCACCAGCGACAAGTCCACCGAGGCCTACCGCAACTGGTGGCCCGGGCCGGACGACGCCATGGTCCGCCTGATGAACCGCAGCATCGACCTCATGGAAGAGCTGGCCCGGGCCTCCGGGAACGCCTTCCGCATGAACCGCCGGGGTTATCTTTACGTTACCGCTGACCCGGCCCGGGCGGAGGTGCTGATCCGGGCCGCCGAGCAGGCGGCCGAATACGGGGCCGGGCCGGTCCGGCGACATGTCGGTTCCTCCGCCGCGTTATATCTCCCCTCACCCCCGGAAGGGTGGGAAGGGCTTCCCGATGGGGTGGATGTGTTCCAGGACCCCGCCGAGATCCGCCGGCGCTTCCCCTATCTCTCTGAGCGTGCCGTGGCGGTGTTGCACGTGCGCCGGTGCGGCTGGCTGAGCGCCTATGGCCTGGGCATGCTCCTCTTCGAGCAGGCCCGGGCCCGCGGCGTGGCCTTCCAGCCCGCGCAGCTGATCGGGGTGGACGTCCGGGGCGGGCGGGTCCAGGCGGCGCGTCTCGCCTTCCCCGGGGGCGAGGTGCAGGTGACCGTCGGCGCCCTGGTGAACGCCGCTGGCCCTTTCTTCCACGAGGTCGCCCGGATGATCGGCGTGGAGCTCCCGGTTTTCTGTGAGCTGCACCGGAAGGTGATGTTCCGGGACACCCAGCGGGTGGTCCCCCGGGACGCTCCGCTGGTCATCTGGACGGACCCACAGCGGCTGCCCTGGTCTGAGGAGGAGCGGGCGCTGCTGGAGGAGATGGGGCGAGGGGAGCTGCTGGAGACGTTGCCCGGCGGAGCCCATTTGCGGCCGGAAGGAGGCCCGGAGAGCCCCTATGTGTTGATGCTCTGGCCTTATGCGGCGCGGCCGGTGGAACCCCGCTTTCCGCTCCCTGAGGACCCGCTATTTCCGGAGGTGGCGCTGCGTGGCTTGACGACCATGATCCCGGGGCTAGCGGTTTACTGGGGCGCCATGCCCCGGCCGGCGGTGGATGGGGGATACTACGTACGGACCCCAGAGAACCGTCCCCTCATCGGCCCCCTTCCAGTGGAGGGGGCTTATGCGATCGGGGCCCTCTCGGGATTCGGGGTGATGGCGGCCATGGCAGCGGGGGAGCTCCTCGCCGCCCACGTGTTGGGGGAGCCTCTGCCCGCGTATGCCCCCGCCTTCGCCCCTGATCGCTACGAGCGCCCGGAGTATGTGGCCCGTCTGCGCGATTGGGGCGAGACATGGCAATTATAGGCGGCGGTTCGCTCCGATGGAGAGCACGGTCAGCGCGAAGGCGAGGCCGGAGAGGATGAGGCCCAAGCGGATGGATAAGGGCTCGTAGCGCATGACCACGGCATGCTCCCCCGCGGGGATCGGGATGGCCCGGAGGGCGGTGTAGGCCCGCAATACGGGAGCGGGCCGCCCGTCGACCCAGGCCCGCCAGCCCGGATACCAGAAATCCCCGACCACCAGAAACCCGGGCGATTCCGTCCACACCCGCAGGCGGATCTCCTCCGGAGCCCACGCCTCCAGGGTGATGCGGGGCGGGGCGGCCGGGGGATGCATCCCCGGCAGCGGCCACGGCCGATCCAGGATCACGGTGTGGAGTGGATCAAAGGCGGGGTCCCGCAACGCGCGCAGGGCGTCTGCATCCTCCATGGCCGTCGCCGCATAGATCACATGGAAGCGCGAGAAGGGCTGCTCTAAGCAGTGCAGCTCCAGCGTGGTTCCTTGGAAATTCAGCGTCTGCAGGAGCCGGGAGGGAAATGGGATGGCAGGTTCATCCGGCCGTTTCAAGTAACACCCCACGCCCATCAAGGCCCAGACCCGCTCCCCGGGCACCTCACGGCGGAATCGCTCCACGGTGCGCAGCGGCAAGGTCACCGATCCGTGGAGATCCTCGATGCCCATCTGGGCCGGCCAGTTGCCGGTGGCCAGCCCGCGGGTGTCGATCCGATCGGGCGGCCAAGCGGCTGGGAGCATAGCGGGGGTGAGGGGCGGGGCCGCCACCTGATTTGGATCCGCCCACACCCGATGGCCCGCTTCAGCCGTCCGCCAGGCCACGGAGCCGACGTCGATGGCCAGCAGGAGGGCCATCGCCCATCGGGTTCGAGGCCAAGCGGTGAGGAGGAGGGAGACGACCGCTGCGATCCCCCACGGCCACATGGCCTGGGAGAACAAGCGGTGCAGGCGCGGCCACTGGCTCACGTCTTGGGCCTGGATGCCGACCAGGGCGCCGAGGAGTACCAGTCCTGCCGCCCCCACCAGCACGCCGAGCGCCCGCTGGAAAGAGGGCGAGGGGGAGCGAGGCCACCGCTGAACCGCCAGGGCGATCAGGGACCACGCGACGATCAACGCGGCCCGCTCCTGGTTCCGAAAGACATCGAGGAAGGGGAACGTCCGGGCGAGGGCCGGGTAGAGGGCGGCCTCGCCCCCCATGGCCAGCAGCAGCCCAAAAGCGGCCAGACCTCCCCAGAGGATCAACGGAATGGGCTCCTCCCGCGGCCGGAGGATCAGCGCGTGAAGGGCGAGGAGAAAGCACGGGATCCCCACATAGAGCGGGGACCACAACGTGAGCTGCGGCCAGAGCATCCCCCAGAGCTCCCAGAGTTCGAACCCGCCGGCCCGCTGGAGAAACGTCCACGCCGCGCGCTCGATCCACGGGATCAGTTCCCATGCGGTCAGGAGGGATGGGGCGGCCAGCCCTGTGCCCAGCAAGATCACCTGGGCGAGCGCGCCGATGGCGGCCCGGCGAGGGATTGGCCCGATCCATCCGTAGACACCGCCGAAGGCGAGCGCGATGAGGAGGACATACAGGGCGGTTTGAGTGTGGCCGCCGAGGAGGCTCATGGCCCAGGCGGTGATCGCCAGCGCCCGCCACCGCGCGCGATGGGGGGAGCGACCCAGCAACCCGGCCAGGGCCCAGAGGAGCCACGGCAGCCAGGCCGCGCTGGCAACGATCGGGGGGGCCTGAAGGGGATAGCCGGTGAGGTAGCCGCTCAGCCCCCAGGCCAGGGCGCCGAAGGTCGCAGCGGCGCGGTCGCGGGCGATCCGGCGGAAGAACCCGTAGGCCCCCCATGCGGTGAAGATCAGGTGGGCGATCGTCTCCGCTGCGTAGCCGCGGGGGGTGAGGGGATGCCCCAGCGCCAGGAGCGCGATGAGCCAGCGGATGGGGTAAAAGGCCTGCGCCTGGACGTCGGCGGCGAAGGAGTGACCACCGAGGGTGTAGGGGTCCCAGAGGGGAAGCTGCCCCGCCTGCAGGCGCCGATGGGCGTAGGCGGCGAACGGGTAATGGTGCTCCGTGAAGTCTCCAGGGCGGAAGGCCGCCTGGGCCCGGGGATCCCCTGACCAGAACGGCCAGTAGAGGAAAGCGATCCACCACGCCAGGGCGATGAGGATCCCGCTGTCGGCGAGCCTCAGGGGAAGCCGGCGGTCCATGCGATGCCGCTCCGGATGATTGTTTTTCCTCCACCCGTGGGGAAGGCCCCAGAGGGAACGTCGGGTCGGGTCTACATGGGCTCGGGGGATGAGGGCGGAGGGGGAACCCTCCGGCCGCTCGCTTCCCCCTCAACGCCCTCGCTGGAGGACCTCCACCGCGCGCTGGAGCTGCGGATCGACCTCCGCGGTTTCCGCGCCAGGCTCGACCGTTACCTCGATGTCGGGATGGAGCCCTTGGCCGTGGATCGCTCGGTTGTTCGGGGTGAACCAGCGGGCGATCGTGACCCGGAGCTCCGAGCCATCGGAGAGGGTGTGGGAGTGCTGTACGGATCCCTTGCCGAAGGTGCGCTCGCCCACCAGCAGGGCCCGCCCGCGATCCTGCAGGGCGCCGGCCACGATCTCTGATGCGCTGGCGCTGCCGGCGTTCACCAGCACCACCATGGGGATGCGCTCCGCGATATCCCCCCTCTTCGAGCGGAAGACCTGCTCCTGGCCGTCCTTCGTTCGCTCGTAGGCGATCACCCCCTCGTCCAGGAAAAGATCGGCGACCTGGATCGCCTGGTCGAGGAAACCGCCCGGGTTGTCGCGCAGGTCGAGGATCAGGCCCCGCGGGTTCTGGGCGAGGAGGGCTTTCAGCCGCTCTTGGAGCTGGCGGGTGGCCTGGGCGCTGAAATCGAACAGCCGGACATAGGCGATGCCTTCGGGGAGCATCCGGTCCTCCACCACCGGGATGGTGATGCGGGCCCGGGTGACGGTGACCTCGAAGGGGTCGCGCTGGCCTGGGCGCTCGATGGTGAGGGTGACCGAGGTCCCCGCTGGCCCTCGGATCAGGGCGATGGCCTCATAGATGCTGTAGCCCACGATGGACTGGCCGTTGACCTTCACCACCAGATCCCCAGCCCGCAGGCCGGCCCTCTGGGCAGGGGAGCCCTCGAAGGTCCGCACGATCTCCAGCTTGTTGTCCCGATTCATCCGCACCAGCGCGCCGATCCCCTCGAACTGGCCGGAGGCGTCCTCCTGGATGATGCGGGCGATCCGGGGCTCGATGAAGGATGTGTAAGGGTCGTTGAGGGTCTGGAGCGCCCCGCGAATGGCGCCGTACACCACCGTCTGCGGGGCGGGGATCTCCCCGTAATATTCCTTCTGGACCAGCTTCCACGTCTCCCAGAAGACGTCGAACGCTTCCTGGAGATCCCGTGGCGGAGGACCCGGGGGGGCCTCGGCCGGGGCGGCGCGCAGGGCCCGGGGGGCAGTCGCGCCCATCCCCCAGGCAACCCCGAACCCGGCCAGGAAGGCGGAGCCGATCAACCCGGCGGCCAGGACGGCGAAAAGGAAAAGATTCCCGATCCGTTTGGCCAATTGGTCCACGGGGAGCCCCCTGAATACCGAAAGGTTGTCAAAGTTTGAAGCCAGCGATGCGGGATATCCGTAGAGAGCATAACAATAAAGACATGGGGCGTCAATGTCCCGCTGAACCATGGTTCACCGCACCCGGTGAATGGGCGATGGACGGGTGGAGACGAGGGGCCTGCGCGGGGTGCAGGAGAGGGCGAGCGATCGTTCTTGTCGAGGGCCTGGGCCATTGTTATAATTGTTATGGCTCTGCCCGGGTGGCGGAATAGGCAGACGCGGCGTCTTGAGGGGGCGCTGGCCCTTCAGGCCGTGCGGGTTCAAATCCCGCCCCGGGCACCACAGCCCCGGCCTCCGCCGGGGTTTTCTTATATCCCCCCGCTGGCCCCCGGCTGAGGCGCTTACCCTTTCAGGGCCCCCGCCAGCAGCCCCCGCAGGAAGAAGCGCCCCAGGAAGATGTAGACCAGCAGCGTCGGCATAGCGGCCAGCAGCGCGCCGGCCATTTGGACGTTCCACTCGATGATCTGGCTGCCCGCCAGGTTCTGGAGCGCCACCGTGATCGGCTGCTGGGCCGGCTTGTTGGTCACCGTGACCGCGAAGAGGAAATCGTTCCAGATCTGGGTGAACTGCCAGATGGCCACCACGGCGAACCCGGGCTGGGAGAGGGGGAGCAGCACCCAGCGATAGATCCCGAACAGCGAGGCCCCGTCGATCTTGGCTGCCTCCACCAGCTCCTCGGGGATCGAGGCGTAGTAATTGCGGAAGATCAAGGAGGTGATGGGGATGCCGTAGACCACATGGACCAGGATCAAGCCAGGGATGGAGCCGTAAAGGCCGATGACCTGAAGAAAACGGACCAGCGGGATCAGGATGCTCTGATAGGGAATGAACATCCCGAACAGGATGGCGGGAAACAGCAGCTCGGAGCCCCGGAAGCGCCACTTGGCCAGGACGTAGCCGTTGATGGAGCCGATGAAGGAGGAGATCAGCGTGGCCGGGATCACCAGATAGACGCTGTTCATGAAGTTCGGGGAGAGCTTTTCCCATGCCTTGGCGAAAGCGGCCAGGGAGGGTTGGGTCGGCCAGTTCCACATACGCGTGAGGTCGGCCTCGGCGAAGCTTTTGAGGCCGGTGAGCAGCAACACGTAGACCGGCAACAGGTAGAAGGCGGTGAGGCCGATCAGGGCCAGATAGATCGCGGCGCGCCCGATCCTCATTGCTCGGCCTCCCGGCTCAGGCTGTAGCGTAGATAGGGGATGATCAAGGCGGCCACCAAGGCCAGCATCAAGGTGGCGATAGCCGCGCCCTGGGCGAAGTGGTTCCCCCGGAACGTCGTCTCGAACATGAAATAGGCCGGCATATCTGTGGCGAACCCCGGGCCGCTTCCGGTCATGGCGACGGTGAGGTCGAAGATCTTCAGCGAGATGTGGCCGAGCACGATCAGGGCGCTCAGGGTGACCGGCCGAAGCAACGGCAGCACCACATAGCGGTAGATCTGCCACTCGCTGGCCCCATCCACCCGGGCGGCCTCCCGCAGCTCCTCCGGGATCCCGCGCAGGCCGGCCAGATACATCGCCATGGTGAAGCCGGAGAGCTGCCACGTGGCGGCGATGACGACCGGGATCAACGCCACCGGGATCCCTGCCTGAACGGCGCCGATCTTCACGCCGAACATGATGGTGGGATCCGTGAACCAACGGGGCAGCGGCCCCGGGTATCCCGCTTGTTTCAGGAGGAGGTTGATCCCGGTCTGGGGGTTGAACAGCCATTGCCAGGCGATGCCGGTCACGATGAAGGAGATCGCCATAGGGAACAGGAAAACGCTGCGGAAGAACCCTTCTCCTTTCACCCGCTGATCCAGCAGGAGGGCGGCGAAGAACCCCAGTCCGATCGCCCCCACCAGGAAAAAGGTGGTGAAAACGAGAGTGTTGCGGATGTCCGCTTGGAACCGCGGGGTCTGGAACAGCCCGATGTAGTTCCGAAGGCCCACAACGGTGTAATCCGGGAGGACATCGTTCCAGCGGGTCAAGGAGATATAGACCGTCCACCCGATGAACCCGTAGACGAAGATGAGCACGGCGATCGCAGAGGGGAGGATGAGGAGCACGGGCAGCCTGCTCTCCAGGCGACGTCGGGCCTCCTTTACGGCCAGCCGCCATCGGGGCGCCGGAACTGCTCGCTCCATCACCCCGTGAGCGTCGACCGCGGAGGTGGGATCCCCGAGGCGATCTCCCATCTCGCCTCCCCTCCTTCCTTACAGCTCCCCACTCGATTCCACCTATGAATTATAGTCCCTCTTATTATAGCCCCTCGGGCCGCAGGGAGCGGACGTGGGGAGGGGAGGCATTCCCCCGGCCCGCTGGGCCCGATCCGGGTATACTGCAAGGATGGAGCGCGGGATCCTGGACTGGGTGCCGTGGATGTGGCTTCGATCCCTGAGCCTGACCCAGTTTCGAAACTACGCGCGGCTCGAGTGGCGATTGGAGCCCCAGGCGATCATGGTCTACGGCGGG
>JBEPYX010000068.1:0-7436 GCA_041641155.1 Thermoflexus sp. | reverse complement strand
AACAGTTGATCGAGGAGGTCGCGTCCCTCTCGGATCAGGTCTCGATGGAGGTTTACAACCGGGTTACCGATCGGGAGGTGGCGGAGCGTTATGGGATCGACAAGACCCCAGCGATCGTGATTGAGGGGGATCAGGACTACGGCATCCGCTACTTCGGGATCCCATCGGGGTATGAGTTCGGCTCGTTGATCGAAGACATCCGGATGGTGGGGAAGCGGGATTCCGGGCTCTCGCCCTCCACTCGCCAGCGGCTGGCCCGGATCCAGACGCCCGTCCACATCCAGGTCTTTGTCACGCCGACATGCCCTTACTGCCCGCGGATGGTGCGGCTGGCCCATCAGGTGGCCATGGAAAGCCCGTGGATCCGGGCGGACATGGTGGAGGCGATGGAGTTCCCAGAGCTGGCGGACAAGTACGAGGTCTACGGCGTCCCGCGCACCGTGATCAATGAGGTGATCCACATCGAGGGGGCGGTGCCCGAGGGTTACTTCATCAATGAGCTGATGAAGGTGACGGATCCCGAGGTGATGGCGCAGGCCCAGGCCGCCTGGGAGCGGGCGCGCCGGGGGCTCGGCATCGCGCATCCGACCTCACGCCCATCGCGACGTTGAGGTGTGAAATCCATTTCCATGGGAGGTAAGCCATGACGCTGAATATGGCTGGTTGGGATCGGATCGTGCGCCTGATCGTAGCGGCCATCCTCATCCTGGTCTCGGCCCTCCTCCTTCGCTTCAGCCCTGTGGGGATCGTCCTCACGATCGTCGGTGCGATCCTGATCCTCACCTCGCTGGTGGGCTGGTGTCCCCTCTACACGCTCATAGGGTTCCGGACCCGGCGCTGATGCCGGGCCGTTGTCCTCGGAGGCGGCGAGGGGCCCATTGGGCGCCCACCCCCATCGTCCATCCGCCCGGGGCGGATTTGACAAGACCGCCCCGCCCTGCTAAATTTTAAACAGAACCAGCGAGCGGGCGTAGCTCAGGTGGTAGAGCGTTGGCTTCCCAAGCCAAAGGCCGCGGGTTCGAATCCCGTCGCCCGCTCCAGCCAGGGGCAGATCCGTGATCTGCCCCTGTTTTTTTGCCCAAGCCGCCGACTTTCCAGCGGCAATCCGGCCCAATGGGCGGGGCACCTCCCTCAGCGGCCTCCCGGGATCTCCGGAGAGCTGGTCCGATAGGGGGTCGGGATGAGTGATCTGTGGGTTCGAATCGGACGCCTCTGGGGGCGCCGGCATGGACCGTCCGGGGAGCCAGGGCCGCGGGAGACCCCTGCTGTTCCTTCCTCGGCCTCCATGGCTGCAGAGGACTCCCTGGCGCGCCTCGAGGCGCGCGTGGGCTGGTCGTTTCGGAACCGGGCGCTGCTCATCGAGGCCCTCACCCATCGCTCCTATGTCAACGAGCACCCTGATGAAGGGGTTCGGGACAACGAGCGGCTGGAGTTCCTGGGCGACGCGGTCCTCCAGCTCGTCGTCAGCGCGGACCTGTTCCGGCGCTTCCCGGATTGGCCGGAGGGACGCTTGACGGAGCTGCGCACCGCCCTCATCCGGGGGGAGCGCCTGGCTGCCTGGGCAGAAGCCATCGAGCTGGGTCGCTGGCTCCGGCTGGGGAAGGGGGAGACGGAAGGCGCCCGGACGCGCCCGTCCGTGCTGGCGGATGCCTTCGAGGCGTTACTGGGCGCCCTGTATCTGGACGGCGGCCTGCCGGCGGTGGAGCGCCTGATGGAGCAGTTGCTCCCGGCGGCCGTGGACCAGGCCCTGCAGGATCTGGCGTGGCACGACCCCAAGGGGCGCCTGCAGCACTGGAGCCAGACCGTGCGGGGCCAGACGCCGGTCTACCGGGTGGTGGCCGTGGAAGGCCCCCCGCACGCGGCCCGCTTCACCGTCCAGGTGCTGATCGGCGATGAGGTGGTAGGGGAAGGCCAAGGGACAAGCAAGCGGGAGGCGACTCGGGAGGCCGCCCGGAACGCTCTGCGGCGGCTGGGTCTGGAAAACGACGCCCGCCCCGGCCTGGTCGCCCGTACAGGGGAATGACCCGATTGAAGGGAGCTGTTGGAGCGATGGCGAGCGATGGAAGCGCGATGGCTGGAGAAATTGAAGGCGGTCGAACAGCGGTATGAGGAGCTCACGGCGATGCTGGCGGACCCTGCCGTGGCGGCCGACATCCCCCGGCTGCGGGCGCTCAGCCGGGAGCGCGAGGAGCTGGAGCCCATCGTGGAAACCTTCCGCCGCTACCGGGCCGTGAGCCGCCAGCTGGAGGAGACGCGGCAGTTGCTGGAGGGCGCCGAAGACGAGGAGCTGGCCACCCTCGCCCGAGAGGAAGCCGAACGGCTCGCCGCCGAACAAGAGCGCCTGGCCCAACAGCTCCGGCGTCTCCTGCTCCCCCGCGACCCCAACGACGAGAAAAACGTCATTATGGAAATTCGGGCCGGCGCCGGCGGGGAGGAGGCCGCCCTGTTCGCCGCTGACCTCTTCCGGATGTATACCCGCTACGCCGAACGGAGGGGATGGGCAGTGGAGCTCCTCAGCGCCAACGAGACCGGCCTGGGCGGCTTCAAAGAGGTCATCTTCCTGATCCGGGGCCGCGGTGCCTACTCCCGCCTCAAATACGAAAGCGGCGTCCACCGGGTCCAGCGCGTCCCCATCACCGAGGCCTCTGGGCGCATCCATACCAGCACGGCCACCGTCGCCGTGCTCCCGGAGATGGATGAGGTAGAGGTCCAGATCGACCCCAAGGACCTGATCATCGAGACCTTCCGGGCGGGGACGGCGGGCGGGCAGCATATGCAGAAGAACGAGACGGCGGTGCGGATCACCCACGTCCCGACGGGGATCGTGGTCTCATGCCAGGATGAGCGCTCCCAGTTCCAGAACAAACAGCGGGCGCTGGCCATCCTGCGGGCCCGCCTCTATGAGCTGGAGCGCCGCAAGCGCGAGGCGGAGGTCAGCCAGGCCCGCCGCAGCCAGGTGGGCACCGCCGAGCGGGCGGAGAAGATCCGCACCTACAATTTCCCCCAGAACCGGGTCACCGATCACCGGATCCATCTCTCCCTCTATCAGCTGCAGGAGATCCTGGACGGCGACCTGGACCCGTTGATCGAAGCGCTGATCCTGGAGGACCAGGCCCGCCGGCTGGCGGAAGAGGAAGCGGGGCGCTGAAGCCCGTCCGCCCTTCCGAACGATGGGGGATGGGAAATAGAAATAGAAAGAAATAGAATGAGAACATAGCCTCCGAGCCAACCAGGCGGCCCGGAGGACCCCGAACGCCCGGAGCGCAGGAGGAACGCTTCTATATGACCGAGACGGGGCAGGTGTTCCAACGCGCTTCCCGCTGGGCGACGGCCACGCGGGTCCACCGGCACTCGTGGCTGCGCCGTTTCCTCACCTTCCTGCTCCACTGTGCCTATCGGCTCGTGCTGCGCCTGGAGGTGGTGGGGCTGGAGCACATCCCCCCCAGCGGGCCAGTCATCCTGGCCATCAACCACATCAGCTTCCTGGATCCGGTCCTCGTGGTCAGCGTCCTCCGCCGCAAGGTGCTCCCGATGGCCAAAGCCGAGGTCTTCCGCGACGTGGTCTTAGGCCCCCTGGTGAGCGCCTTCGACGCCTTCCCGGTCCGCCGCGGGGAAATTGATCGCCGGGCGGTCCAGACCGCCCTGGAGGTCCTGCGGCTGGGTGGGGTGTTGCTCATCGCCCCCGAGGGCACCCGTAGCCCCACCGGGGCGCTCATCCAGGGGAAGGAGGGGGCAGTCTATCTCGCCTGGCGCACCGGGGCGCCCATCGTGCCGGTGGGCGTGGATGGGACGGACCGCTTCAAGGTTAACATCCGCCGGCTCCGGCGCACCCCGGTCCGGGTGGTCTTCGGGCGGCCGTTCCGGGTGGCCATCCCGGAGACGGCAGGCCGGGAGGCCTTGCGGGTGGCCACCGACGAACTGATGGCCCAGATCGCCGCGCTGCTGCCTCCAGAGCGGCGGGGCGTCTACGCCGATTCCTCCACCGCGAACCCTCGCTACTTGCGTCCCCTGGAGGGGGCGGCGCACCCCGTTCTCGCCGCCCCGGCGCCCGTGGGGATCGGAGGAGGCCGCCCGCGAATCGAAGCGCGGGCGAACGAGTGAGGCGGCTGCGTCCCTCCGCTCATCGCCACGCCATGGCCGCGATGTCACCTTGGGCGGTCAGCCGCTGGATCTGGCCCGAGGGGATCACGATGCGGTAGAGATCGCCCTGGTAGCGCACCACCACACTTTGCCCATCCGGAGCCCAGAGGAGGTCCGGCTGTCCGCCGAACCCCACTTCCCCCTCCGGCGGGAACAGCCGTCGGCGGTCGCTCCCATCGTGATCCGCCCAGTAGAGGTCATAGCGCGCGGCATCCCCGGCCTCCGGCTGGTGGGCCTGGCCGAAGAACAAGCCCGCGGGGGTCCAGAGGACCCCCGCCCAGAGCCCGACGTCCTCGACGAGCGGACGTGCCCACCCTTCGTCCACGGCCAGGATCCACAGGTCGAAACGGGTGGACTGCTCGGGGGGTTCCCCGGAACGAGGGGGGCCGTGGACCAGCGCGGCCAGGTGGCGGCCATCCGGGGACCACGCCAGGGCGGGCACCCACGCCCATGCGCTCCGGGTTTCGTACACCGGGAACGTGAGCCACATGGTCGCCCGCAGGGTCGCCAGATCCAGCACCCCGACGCCGTCGGTCCGCCCGAAGGCCAGGCGACGGCCGTCCGGGGACCACGCCCAGGTCATTCCCCACCAGCCATAGGGGCCCCCCGCGGTGGGGGTCACCACCCGGCGGGCCTCGATCCGTCCCTCGCGCCATCGGCCGATCCAGAGATCGTTGTGTGCCCGCCAGCCCGGCGGCCCCGGGCTGGGTTCCCCGGTGGTGAAGGCCAGTTGATCCCCGCGCGGGGACCATCCCAGCCAGAGCACGTTTTCCAGCCCGAGGGGCTGCAGGCGCGGCGGATCCGTCCGGAGATCTAGGCTCCAGAGGGTATTCAGTCGGGTGGAGGAGCCCGTGAGAGGAGCGCGGGAAACCAGGAGGGTCCGGCCATCGGGGGAAAGGGCGAAGATCCGGCCATCCAGGTCGCCCAGGTGGGTGAGCCGCAGGATCCGGGAGGTCTCCCCGGCCATCCGCCACACGTCCCGGCCGGCCAGGAAGACCAGCGTACCCGAGATCGGCATCGTGGCCACCTCGCCGAGGAGGCTGACCGCCACGATCTCCGGGGCCGGATCGCGCAGGCGCTCCCGCCGGATCTCCTGTCGCTCGATCGGCTGCCCGTCCGCCCAGGTGACGCGGAACGTGACCCGCTCCATCCCCGGCTCGCCGCGGCGGATGAGGCGGGTCTCCCCGCGAGCCAACCGGGCATCCTTGAGGATCTGCCGGGGGAAGGGGATCGGAAGCTCCTGGACCTCCAGCGTCTGGGTGATCCGGGTGACCGTGATCACCATCCCTGCGGCGATCCGCGCCGTTTCCGGGGGGGAGACCCGATCCAGATCGCCCAGCGCGATCCCGGCCTGGGCCAGTGCCTCTCTGACGGTGGCCGCACGGGTGTAGACGGTGCGGCGCTGCCCATCCACCACCACCGTGACCGAGGCAGGGCGGGCCAAGCATGCGCCGAGAAAAGCAAGGGAAAAAAGCAGAAAAGGAAACCGTGGGATCGCCGCGGGCCCCCGGCTGCCGATCCATCGCGTCATCGGATCATCCCCACCGTCCCGCTCGAGCCTCCTTTCCGGCCATTGTAACGCGGGTTTCGATCCTCATGCATCCAGGGGCGGTGGGCAGGGGATCGCCGGTCAGACATCCTCACGAAAGCCCGCAAGATCGCGAGGCGGGGTTCAAGGGGCGCCGCGCCACACCATCGGCAAATACATGAAAGAGGGGCACAGCCGGATCACGTTGTTGCTTTCATCGGCCTCCCACACCCGCCCGCTGGTGGTCTCGCCATAGGGGTCCACATCCGCGTAAACGAAGAAACACGTTCCGGGATGCGCTTCGGCGATCCCGAAGACTTCGATGCTTTCGCCCGGACCGAGCGGAGGCTGCCACCACGGATTTTCCCCCGAGTTCTTCATCCAATCAACGAAGCCCCCTCCATCCAAAGGGCCGGCCGGCGGATCGTCCGGCGGGCGGCGGGAGAGGGCGACCAGAAACCCTCCGATGCGCGGCGGAATGGGGATCGGCCCACTGTTCTGTAGAACCGCGCGGATCTCGAATTGGCCATCGTTCCCAATGCGCAGCGTGGCGCTGACCCACGACAGATCGGGCCGTGGGTTTTGTGGGTCCGATCGCCGATCGCCGATGCGGAGCACATACGTGATCCACGCCCGCTCCCCAGACGGGGGGCGCATGGCCGCCATGGGCCAGTAGGCGCCGTCGGGGGTGTAGATCGGGAAGGGATCGGAGACTGGCGGGTTGGCAGAGACCACACGGGCATAGGTGAGGGTGTAAACCTCTGGCAACTGGATATAGGCGCCGGTGGCGTAAGCGAACCCCGGGCCGCCGATGACCCCGAAGATCAGGGAATACTCCGGCGGGTCATAGGTCACGTAGGCGGTGGTGGCCCACGAGGCGAACAGCGTGTGAGTGAAATGCACGCCGTAGAACACCACGCCGGTGCTCCCGACGGTCCAGGTGATCTCCTCGTCCATCGGCTCTACCCAGACTTGCACCCGGGTGATCAGATCCGGATAGGTCAACCCTCCGAAGCCTAGGCGCAGGCTGCTCAGCTCCGATCGCTCCAACTGGTTCTCTCGGGTGACCCAGAGGGTAGGATCGCCGGGTACAGAGGCCCCGACGGTCAAGGTTTGCCATCGGGTGTTGGAAAGCACCTCCATGATCTCCAACGCGGGGCGCGGGCGGGGGGTCGGCCACGCCGGGGGCGGCGGGAGCTGTGCATGAGCCATCCCTCCCTGGATTTGGACCCACCAGCATCCCAAGCCCAGCAGGCAAAGCCCAATCACGCGGATCCAACCTGGGTGGCATCCCGGTCGGCGCATCGGCGGCTGCCTCCCTTCCCCCTGATGGACCCCGGCTACCCGTCGTAACCTCCCGGCGTCGGCGTGTTCGTGGGCGTTGCCGTGGGCCGGACCGGCGTCGGCGTTCGGGTGGGCGTGGGTGTCCATGTCGGCGTGGCCGTGGGCGTTGGGGTGCGCGTCGGCATCCGCGTGGCCGTGGCCGTGGGCGTCGGCGTGCGAGTCGGGGTACGGGTCGGTGTCCGCGTGGGCGTGGCCGTAGGCGTCGGCGTGCACACATTCGGCGGACACACCGTCGGCGTCGGTGTCGGCGTCCGCGTCGGCGTGCGAGTCGGGGTACGGGTCGGCGTCCGCGTGGCCGTGGCCGTGGGCGTCGGCGTGCACACATTCGGCGGACACACCGTCGGCGTCGGCGTCCGCGTCCGCGTCGGCGTGCGAGTCGGGGTACGGGTCGGCGTCCGCGTGGCCGTGGCTGTGGGCGTCGGCG
>JBEPYX010000067.1:0-7483 GCA_041641155.1 Thermoflexus sp. | reverse complement strand
TGATGAGGAGGAGCGGGAGCTCTTCGAGCAGCTCCTCACCGTCAACGGGGTGGGCCCACGGGCCGCCCTGGCGCTGCTGGGCCTCTCCGCCCCGGCTCTGCGGGCGGCCATCGCCCAGGAACAGGTGGAGGTCCTGCGCCGGGTCCCCGGCATCGGCCCTAAAACCGCGCGGACCATCATCCTCCACCTGAAGGAGCGGATCGGCGCAGCCCCCACCCCGGGGGCGCCTTCCCCGCGCGCGGACGAAGCAGAGATCCTCGCCGCCCTCACGGCGTTGGGATACAGCGTGGTGGAAGCCCAAGCGGCCATGGCCCAGGTGCCGCCGGACCCCAACCTGCCCCTGGAGGAGAAAATCCGCATCGCCCTGCGCTACTTCGCCCGCCCCCCGCGCTCGTAGAGCATCGAGCGAGGATGATGCCGGCGGCTATCGGATCGCTTCCCGCAGGCGGGCGCTGAGGTAGTCCATCGCCGACACCACCCCCACGATGGCCCACACCGCGGTCCCCGCCTTGTGATAATCCGTCTGATCGATCCACAGCTTCAACTGGTATCCGATCCCCCCGCCCCCTACGAACCCCACGACGGTGGAGATCCGGATGTTGATGTCCCAGTGATAGATGATGAACGCGAGGAAGGGCAGGGTGATCTGGGGGATCACCGCGTAGCGGATCACCTGGAGGAAGTTGGCCCCGGTGGCCATGAGGGCTTCCACGGGCCCCGGGTCGATGGTCTCGATGACCTCGGAGAACAGCTTGCCCAGGTTGACCACGGTGGCCAGGGCCAGGGCCAGCACCCCCGCGAAGGGGCCGAACCCCACCCACGTGGCGAAGATCGCGGCCACCACCAGGGGTTCGATGGAGCGGACGACGTTCATGGCCGTGCGGACGGCGTAATAGATCGCGGTGCCCAGCGGCCCCCGGGCGGTGATGTTGCGCGCGGCCAGGAACGACAGCGGGGCGGCGATCGCGGTCGCCAAGGTGGTGGCCATCAGCGCCAGGAAGATCGTCTGCAGCATCAGCTCAAGGGTCTGGCGCAGCGCTGAGCTGACCTGCCACCGCCCCTCCCAGCGGGCCTCCGCCTGCAGCCAGGCGCCCCCCTCCTGCGCCAGGAGCGGCCGGATCTCCACCTCTAGCGCGAAGCGACCCTCCGCGTCCGTTCGGGTTCGGCCCGCCAGCAATTCGCCGCCCAGCGGCAGCCGCGGGCTCGGCGTGAAGACCCACCGCACCAGCAGCTCGCTGTGCGGGCGGAACCCCTCACCCCGGACCCGGACCCGCGCCCCCGGGGAGGCACATATGGGAAGGAACAGGCGGGGGCCCTCCCCAATCACCGCCTCCTCCGGGGCACTTCCGGATTCGCACGGCACACGCACCAAGGCCTCCACGCGCTCGATCCCACGCTCCGGGACGATCAGCTCGGGGGTGATGAAAGCGATCATGATCTCCCGCGCGCGCTGGGCCGCCTGGGGCTCGATCAGTTTCCTCACATCCACCCCGACGGCGCGCCAGGACCATGCATACACCCCCAGGGCCAGCAGGCCCCCGATCGTCCAGAGCCATGTCCGATGGCGGCGCATGGGCCTCCGAAGCCCCTGTAGGTGATCAGAACGGCGAGGGCGGACGTCCCCGCCAGCCGCCTCACACGATGCGGCGGCGGATCTGGGCGCTCAGGTAGTCCAGGGCCATCACCACCAGGGCGATGCCGATGACCGCCGTCGCCACCTGGCGGTAGGCGCTCAGCCGGATCCACTCGCTCAGCCGGAAGCCGATCCCCCCGCCCCCCACGAAGCCGATGATCGTCGACATCCGGACGTTGATGTCCCAGCGATAAATAGCGAAGGAAACGAACTCCGGCACCACCTGGGGGAGGACCGCGTAGCGGATGACCTGCAACCGGTTGGCCCCCGTCGCCGTCAGGGCCTCCACCGGGCCCGGGTCGATGTGCTCAACGACCTCGGAGAAGAGCTTCCCCAACGCGGCCACCGAGTGAACCATCAGGGCAAGCATCCCGGCGAAGGAGCCCAGACCCACCCACACCACGAACACGATCCCGAAGATCAGCGGTTCCACCGAGCGGACGATGTTGAAGAACGCCCGCATCCCGTAGTAAACCAGGCGGGCCAGCGGAGACCCTCCCATCAAGTTGCGCGCGGCCAGGAAGGAGAGGGGGGCAGCGATCAACACCGCGAAGGTGGTGGCCAGCAACGCGATGGCCACGGTCTCCCCCATCTTCTCCGCCACCTCCAGCAGCGCCTCGCTCGGGCGGGGCCCCCCGATCACCTGCACCGCAGCGATCTCCAGCGTGTGAGTCTGGGATTGGCCGGGGGGCGGCTCGAACCCCGCCGGGACCGCTCGGGGGGCGAAGAAGGTGACGAGGAAGCGGCCGGAGGGGTCCGCACGCAGGGCGAGGGGACGGCCGTCCTGGAGGATCCGCTGGCGCTCCCCGATAGGGTTCACCCACCACAACTCCACGGGGGCACCTGGGGGGAACCCCTCACCGCGGAGGGTGAGCGGATCGCCGGTCTGGGCGCAGCCCATGGAGAGCCACGCCCGGGCCTCCGCCTGGATCTCCACGGGCGAGGGCGCGCGGACGCAGGGGACTTCCACCGGAACGCGGAGCACCTGCCGCCTCGTCGGATAAGTCAGGAGATCCGGCTGGGTCAGGGCGATGAGATAGGGTCGGATCTTGTTGAACCGCTCAAAGGGGGCCAGGGGGTCGATCTCGGTGACCTCCCAGCCCACTCCATAGATCGCGGCCAGCGCGACCAGGGCGGCGGGCCACAAGCGGGGCCGTCGGCCCCGCAGCCGCCGCCACGCGTCGTACCCCGTCCCGATCCACCACAGCCCCGCCCCCGCCCACAGCCAGGGATGGCCCCGCCATACCGCGAGGCCGATCAGCGCGAGGGAAACGCCAAGCCAAACCCCGGCCATGGTTTGCAGCCCCAGGGCCCGGTACGCCAGGCCTGGGAGGAGCGCGTAGGCGCGCGGAGGCCGACGCTCAGCCGCCAATCCGCTCCGCCTCCTGGCCGTAGATCTCCTTGAAGCGGCGATCGTCGATCTCGTCCGGCCGCCCGTCGAACACTTTGACGCCATCCTTCAGACCGATCACCCGCGTAGCGTAGCGGTGGACGAGGTCCAGGAAGTGCAGGCTGCAGAGGACGGTCACCCCCTCTTTCCGGTTCAGCTCCTCAATGTAACGGAGGATGGAATGGGCGAGGACCGGATCCAGGCTGGCGACCGGCTCATCGGCCAGGAGCAAGCGCGGCTCCTGCATCAGCGCCCGGGCGATGCCCACCCGCTGTTGCTGGCCGCCCGAGAGCTCATCGGCGCGCTTGTCGGCCAAGTCCGCCAGGCCCACCCGCTCCAGCGCCCACATCGCCCGCTGGACCTCGGCAGGCGGGAAGTAACCCAGGAGGCTCAGCCATGGGTTTACATATCCGAGGCGCCCGGTGAGGACGTTGGTGAGGACGGTCGCCCGCTTGACCAGGTTGAACTGCTGGAAGATCATCCCGATCTGCCGCCGGATCCGCCGCAGTTCCCGCGGCGAGGCGGCGGTGATGTCGATCCCGTTCCAGATCACGCGGCCCGAGGTGGGCTCGATCAGGCGGTTGATGCAGCGGAGCAGGGTGCTCTTCCCGGCCCCGCTGAGCCCGATGATGGCCACGAACTCCCCGTCCTCAACGGTGAAACTGACCTCGCGCAGCGCCTGCGTCCCATCCGGATAGATCTTGGTGAGCCGCTCCACGATCAAAGGCATAGAGGAACCTTCCACCTCGGTCTCCGTCCCATGGACGGCCGGGCCCCCGCGCCGGCCTCCGAGGCGGTTTCCCCGCCGGCCTGCGCCCCGGGGCCCAGCCGGCCGGCTCACTTCGCCGGCTTCACCAGATCCTCCAGCTTGTATCCAGAGGCGCTGAGCTGGGCCCGGAACTCATCGTAGAAGGAGTCGTCCACCACCTGCAGGCCCTCGATCTGGTAGACCGTCTGCAGCGCCTTCTTGCCCTCCTCCGACTGGGCGATCTCCAGCAGCGCCTGGCGGATCTTCTCCTTCAGGTCCTTGGGGAGATCTTTGGTCACGCTGACGTTGTCGTTGGGGATCTTCGCCGTGGTCGCCAGCACCACCACCTTCTCCTTGACGTCCGGCAGATCCTTCTCCACCACCCCCCGGGCGTCCACATAGGTCGCGCCCGCATCGCAGTCCCCGTTGTAGACCGCCTTCACCACGTTGGGGTGGGAGCCCGCGTTCACCGTCTTGACGAAATCTGTGTCCGGATCCACACCGTTGGCCTTGAGCAGGATGCGAGGCATCAAGTAGCCGGAGGTGGAGAGGGGATCCACCCAGCACATCGTCTTCCCCTTGAGGTCGGCGATGCTCTTGATCCCCGAGTCGGCCCGCACGATAATCTGTCCGAGGTAGTAGGTTTGGTTGAAGCGCACGGTGGCCAGGATCACCTCGACGCCGTATTTCTCATGGGCCAGGAGGTAGCTCAGGGTGTTCAGCCAGCCGATCTGAGCCTGGCCCGCCCCCATGGCCTCCACCGCGGCGGCGTAGCTGCTGGCGAGATTCATTTTCACTTTCATGTTCAGCTTCTGGCTGAGCAGCTCGCCCAGCCGCTCCCCACCTCGCTTGATCTCCTCAGATTCCCCAGAGGGCACGAAGACCATCACCAGGGGGTTCTGCTCGCTGCCCAGCGGAGGCTTCTGAGGGGCACATGCGCTGAGCGCCAGGCCGAGGATCAACGCTCCGACCGCCGCACGAAATCCGCAGCGTTTCATCGGGGACCTCCTATGCTCGAGAATCCCTCGGCTTTCAGGCCCATCTTAGGAGGATCGCTTCCCCCTGTCAAGGATCGGTGGACCGTACCGCCCGCCCGTCGCGCGCGTGAAATCCGAGATGTTTACCGATCGATCGCGAAAGGCAAGCCAGTGGGAAAGCACGCCGCTTCCATCCGAACAGCACCCACACCGCCCCGGGAAAGCCGTTCGAGATATTATAAGTGGAGGGGATGGCCTCATGGGTTCCCTGGCCTGAAAATCCAGATCGGGGGGATGATCGTCGTTTCCTCTTGGTTTGGAAGGAGAGATTCCCATGCGGTTTCGGGATCGAAGGGAAGCGGGGCAGCGGCTGGCGGAGGCGTTGCGGGATCTGGAGCCGGAGGCTCGGGCGGGGCGTCTCGTCGTGCTGGGGATCCCCCGCGGAGGCGTGGTGGTCGCCTACGAGGTCGCCCGCGCCCTCCAGGCTCCCCTCGACGTGGTTCTGGCCCATAAGTTAGGCGCACCCGGCAACCCCGAACTGGCGATCGGCGCGGTGGCCGAGGACGGGACGCTGTGGATTGACCCCCTCGCCGTCGCCGAGCTGGAGGTCCCCCCTGCCTACATCGAGGAGGAGGTCCGCCGCCAGCAGGAGGAGCTGCGACGGCGGGCGGCCCTCTTCCGCGGCGCCCGACCCCCTATCCCCGTGGAGGGCCGGACGATCGTGGTGGTGGACGATGGGATCGCGACCGGCGCGACGATGCGGGTCAGCCTGCGCTCCTTGCAGAACCGAGGAGCTAAGCGGCGGATCGTCGCCGCCCCGGTGGCCCCCCCGGAGATGCTCCCCCGAGTGGAGGCGGAGGCGGACGCGGTGGTCGTGCTGTATACGCCTCCGCTGTTCTGGGCGGTTGGCGCCTTCTACGAGCACTTCGATCAGGTGTCCGACGAAGAGGTGATCGCCCTTTTGGAGGAAGCCGTCACCTGGGGATGAGGCCGATGTCGGCGATGGGGGCGATGGCACATTCGCCGGAGGCGATCCGCCAGCGGCTGCGGGAGCGATTGGCCCGGCCGCTCCCCGGGCCCATGGCGCAATGGGAGATGGCTCCCCCTTACCGACGGGAGCCGCCGAGCGCCGAGCTGGCCCAGGCCCGCCCCGCCGCGGTGTTGATCCTACTGTATCCGAACGGCACGGATCTGGCATTCCCCCTGACCCTTCGGACGCTCCACGTCGCCTATCACAAGGGCCAGATCTCCCTGCCCGGGGGCGCCTGCGAGCCCGGGGAGTCCGCCGTCGAGACCGCTCTCCGGGAAACGGAGGAGGAGTTGGGGCCCCTGGGGGGCCGCGTGGAGATCCTGGGGACGCTCACCCCTCTCTTTGTTCCCCCCAGCGGCTTCCGGGTACACCCCGTGGTCGGGTTTCTCCCCAAGCGCCCGACGTTCCAGCCCGCCCCCCTCGAGGTGGCGGAGGTGCTGGAAGCCACCCTCTCCTGGCTGCTGGACCCCCGCCATCAGGACGAGGAGGAGTGGGAACTCCACGGCGCGCGATGGCGCATCCCGGTGTTCCGTCTGGGGGGCCATGTGATCTGGGGGGCCACCGCCATGATCTTGGCGGAGTTCCGCGCGGTGGTCCGCGAGGCCCTGGCCGGGCTGCCCATCCCCCCTTGAAACCGGCGCGGCCGCGCCCTGACCCGCCGGGGATTCGCGGAGGGAAGGTCCCCCCAGGGCCCACGCCGTTGCACGCTATAATGGGAGGCGGCAGACGGCGAAGCCCGATCACCCCTGGGAGCGAACAGCGATGCGCAACTGGATCGCCCAGCGCGTGGCCTCGATCCCGCCCTCCGGGATCCGTCGCTTCTTCGACATCGCGGCGACGATGAAGGATGTGATCAGCCTGAGCATCGGGGAGCCCGATTTCGTGACCCCCGAGCCGATCCTCAAGGCGGGCGTGGAAGCGCTGCTGCGGGGGGAAACCCACTACACCAGCAACTCCGGCCTGATCGAGCTGCGGGAGGCCCTCGCCGAGCACCTCGAACGCCTCTACGGCGTCTCCTACGATCCGGAGGAGGAGCTGCTCATCACGGTGGGGGTTTCAGAGGCCCTATACCTCGCGGTCAACGCCATCCTGGATCCCGGGGATGAAGTGATCATCCCCCAGCCCTGCTTCGTCTCTTACGCACCTGAGGTGACGCTGGCCGGCGGGGTGCCCGTGGCGTTCGCCACGCGGGCGGAGGAGGAGTTCCAAGTTAACCCCGCCGACATCGAGGCCCGCATCACGCCCCGCACCAAGGCGATCCTCATCGGCTACCCCAACAACCCCACGGGCGCCGTGATGCCCCGGGAGAAGCTGATGGCCATCGCCGCCCTGGCGGAGAAGTACGATCTCCTGGTGATCTCCGATGAGATCTACGACCGCCTGGTTTACGACGGAACCCACACCTGCTTCGCCTCGCTCCCCGGGGCGCGGGAGCGCACCATCCTGCTGGGCGGGTTCTCGAAAGACTACGCGATGACCGGCTGGCGGATCGGCTACGCCGCGGCCCCGAAGGAGATCCTGGCGGCCATGCGCAAGATCCACCAATACACCATCATGTCCGCCCCCACCCCTTCCCAGTACGCCGCCCTGGCCGCCCTGCGGATGGGGGAGGAGCACGTGGAGCGGATGCGACAGGAATACGACCGGCGCCGGCGGTTGATCGTGAAGGGGCTCAACGAGCTGGGTCTGACGTGCTTTGAGCCCA
>JBEPYX010000066.1:0-7603 GCA_041641155.1 Thermoflexus sp. | reverse complement strand
ATCGCGGCTGGGGTGTGCACCGCCTGCCATCGGGACGAATGGTATTCCCACCGAGCGGAGAGCGGGAGGACTGGACGCTTTGGGGCTTGGATCCGAAACCCCTGAGGGGATCGTCCCTCAGGCGCCGGCCGGCGAGCGCGTGGCCGCTTCCTCCCGCCGTCGGCGGTTCCGGCCGGGGACGGCGGCGAGCCCCTTCCACCGGCTGATGGTTGCCTTGAACCGCCTGGAGCATCTCCCGTGGGCGGGGATCGGTCTGGGGGCCCTGGCTGCCGGGATGGTCATCGGGCGGGCCTGGTGGCAAGCCTCCGGTTCCCCCGTGATCGGCGCCTGCGCCACAGGGATGTTCCTCGCGTTCGCCGGGGGCGACGCATGGATGCTGATCCTGCTCCCGCGCCTGGGGTATTCCTTCGGCCCCCCCAAACCCCCCTTCATCGTGTTCACCCTGTTTCGCATCTTCCTGAGCCTAGGCCCCCTCCCCCTGCGGCCGTTCGCCTGGGCGGTCGGGCTGGCGCTGATCGGCCACCTCGCCTTCACCGGGAACCTCCTCCACGCCCTCTACCGCGAGCCCTTCCGGATCACCCTGACCGAGCTGGTGATCCCCTCGCCGAAGCTCCGGGGGATGCCCCCGCTGCGCCTCCTGCACCTCACCGACCTCCACCTCGAGCGCCTGACCCGGCGGGAGCAGCAGATCCTGCGCTGGGTCGAGGACCTCGACCCCGACTTGATCGTCTTCACCGGGGACCTCTTGAACCTGAGCTACGTCCACGACCCCCAAGCCCAGGCCCAGTGCAGCCGTTTCCTGGAGGCCCTCAACGCCCCTCTGGGGGTCTACCTGGTTACGGGGACGCCCTTGGTGGATCCCCCGGAGGTAGTGCGGCGGATCCTGTTCGGCTTCACCCACATCACATGGCTGGACAACCAGGTCGTCCGCTTTGGGCAGCGGGCCCATCGCGGGCCTTCGATCTATTTAATTGGGCTGACCTGCACGCATGATCCCGAGCGAGATGGGGAGCGGCTGCGGGAGCTGATGCGCCAGATCCCCCCGGACGCCCTCACGGTTCTGCTCTATCACTCGCCGGATCTTTTCCCCGAGGCCAGCGAGCTGGGGGTGGATCTCTATCTGTGCGGCCACACCCACGGGGGGCAGATCCGCCTCCCCCTGGTCGGCGCCCTGGTCACCGCTTCGATTTACTGGAAGCGCTACGAGATGGGCCTCTATCGGAAAGGTGGGACCACCATGTATGTCAGCCGAGGGCTGGGGATGGAGGGGTTGGGGATGCCGCGGATGCGGCTGATGTGCCCGCCGGAGATCGTCCTGGTCCACCTCCAGGGCGACGAAGCGGAGGGATGAGGGGATGCGCCGTAAGCTGGAGACCGCGATCTCTCTCTTCCTCGCGCTGACAGTCGTCGGGGTCGGATGCGGGATCTGCCTGCTGGGGACCCTGGCCGCGCGCGGAGATCTTTCATGGACCATCGGGGGGGCTCGGTATCGGATGTGGTTGATCCGGGAGCAGGCAGGGGCCGGCTTGGCCCTCGCCCAGACGATCGCCTACCGGAGCCCGGAGGGGGCGGCATGCCAGCGCACCCGCGTCTGGTTCTGGCTCTGGGCCCCCCGCATGGGACTGCAGTCGGTGGACTATCAGGAATGCTCCCCCTCCCAGATCAGAATCCCCCAATCGCTCCGCTCCTTGCCCTCCCCATGGCCTCCGGTGTAAGATGAACGCAGCCCATCTTATCCCGATCCGGAGGGCGAATGGATTTTGAGCGGTTCCTTCGCCTCCTCGGCATGCTGGTGCTGGGGATCGCGGGGTGGCGGCTGGGGATGGATGCTGCCCGGATAGGGTTGGACACGCGCCCGGCGTGGCAGTTCGCTCTGGCCTTCAGCCTGATCGGCGCCGTCCTCGGCCTGATCCTCACGCCGTGGCTCACCATCCGCCCGGCCGCCATGATCCGCCAGATCATCCGGCCGATCCCGCTCCAGCAGCTCATCGCCGGCACCATTGGACTCATCCTTGGGTTGATCATGGCAGGGCTGGTCTCGTATCCCCTCTCCCTGCTGCCGGATCCGCTGGGGCGGGTGATGCCCTCCCTGGGGGCGGTGTTCTTCGGCTACCTGGGCCTCACCGTGGCGGGCACCCGCTACAAGGACCTGCTGGCGCTGCTTCCCCGCCACCTGCGCGAGGGGCGCGAGGGCGAACACCTCATCCTCCTGGACACCAGCGTGATCATTGACGGGCGGGTCGCGGACATCGCGCGCACCGGGTTCCTACAGGCCACGCTGCTGGTGCCGCGCTTCGTTCTGAATGAGCTCCAGCACATCGCCGACTCCCAGGATCCCCTGCGCCGCAATCGGGGCCGCCGGGGCCTGGAGATCCTGAACCGGATGCAGAAGGAGGGCCACGTACCGGTCCGGATCTTAGACATGGATGCTGAGGGCCGGGAGGTGGACGAGAAGCTGATCGCCCTGGCGCGCCGCCTGCGCTGCCCCATTATGACGAACGACTACAACCTCAACCGCGTGGCCGAGCTGCAGAACGTCCGCGTCCTCAACATCAACGAGCTGGCCAACGCGGTGCGGACCGTCCTGCTGCCCGGGGAGACCTTCACCCTCTCCATCATCCAGGAGGGAAAGGAGTCCGGGCAGGGCGTCGGCTACCTGGAGGACGGAACCATGGTGGTGGTGGAGGAGGGGCGCCGCTACATCGGGCGGGAGATCCCCGTCGTGGTGACCAAGGTGTATCAGACCGCCGCCGGCCGGATGATCTTCGCCCGCCCGGAGGAGCTGGTGCGCGGGGGATCTTCGTGAAGGAACCTCAATCCCAGCAGGACCTGCTGCCCATCCCGGTCCGGACGATCCGATGGAGGAGCGCAACCGATGAGCCTCGTGGTGTATAACTTCCTCACCCGCCAGAAAGAGCCCTTCGTCCCGCTGCGCGAGGGCCGGGTCCACATGTACGTATGCGGGCCGACCGTCTACGATCACGCCCACCTCGGCCACGCCAAGCTCTACGTATCCATGGACGTGATCGTCCGCTACCTCCGGTATCGCGGCTACCGGGTCCGCTACGTCCAGAACATCACCGACGTCGGGCACCTCCTGGACACGGGGGAGGATCGCATCCTGAAAGGGGCGGCCCGGGAACGCCTCGAGCCGATGGAGCTGGTGGAGAAATACATGCGCAGTTACTTCGAGGACATGGACGCGCTGGGGGTGGTGCGGCCGGACATCTCCCCCCGGGCCTCATGCCATATCCCCGAGATGATCGAGATGATCAAGGTGCTCATCGAGAAGGGCCACGCCTACGAGGTGAACGGCTCGGTCTACTTCTCGGTGGAATCCTGGCCGGAATACGGGAAGCTCTCCGGCCGCCGCCTGGAGGAGCAGGAGGAAGGGGCCCGTGTCCCGGTGCGGGAGGAGAAGCGCCACCCGGCCGACTTCGCCCTCTGGAAGCGGGCGGAGCCCGAGCACATCCTGCGCTGGCCCAGCCCATGGGGTTGGGGCTACCCCGGCTGGCACATCGAGTGCTCGGTGATGTCCACCAAATACTTGGGGCAGCCCTTCGACATCCACGGCGGCGGCATCGACAACCTTTTCCCCCACAACGAGAGCGAGATCGCCCAGGCCGAGGCCGCCAACGGGGTGCCCTTCGCCCGCTACTGGCTGCTCACCGGCTCCCTCACCGTGAACGGGGTCAAGATGAGCAAGAGCCTGGGGAACGTGGTGCGGATCAAAGACGCCCTTCAACGATACCGGCCTCAGGCGATCCGCTTGTTCATCCTCTCCAGCCATTACCGCTCGCCCATCGACTACAGTGAGGAGGCCATGGAGGCGGCGGAGAAGGGGCTGGACCGCCTCTGGAACACCGTGATCGAGGTCCGGGAGCGGCTGGCCCGGGGAGCGACCCCTGAGGCCGCGGAGCCGGAGGCCTTCATGGAGGAAATCCAACAGACCCGGCGGGCGTTCCTGGAGGCCATGGACGACGATTTCAGCACCCCGGAAGCCCTGTCGGTTCTCTTCGAGTTCTCGAAGGCGGTCAACAGCCTGCTGTTCGGCGGGGGGACGGTGGGCCGCCCGGTCCTCGAGGCCATCGATGCCGTCTACCGGGAGTTCGGGGGCCAGGTCCTGGGGGTGATCCCCGATGTGATCCGGCCGGACATCCCCTCGGATCTAGTGGCTGGGCTGGTGCAGCTGCTCATCGATATCCGGGCGGAGGCCCGCCGCCAGCGCGACTTCGCCCGCGCCGATCAGATCCGCGACCGCCTCCGCGCCCTGGGGATCGTGCTGGAGGATCGCCCGGACGGCACCAGCTGGCGGATCGCCCGCTCGTGAGCCCCCTTATTGCGAACGCTCCCGGCCGGACGTCCCGGATCCACGGTGGGACCGGGCATGGGCTCGGTCCGCCGGATGCTCCTCCGGACGCGCCAGCGGCTCGGAGGATCACCATCGCCCCGGGCAAGCCCATCGGGGCTTGCCCGGAAGTCAAGGCCGGCGCCCCCGCGGTGGGCGGAGGATCCCCTGCGCCCAATACCATTCCAGGGTCTGCCGCACCCCCTCCTCGAACGGCGTCGGCTCGAACCCCAACTCTCGCCGCGCCTTCTCGGAGGAGACCTTCCAGTCGTAGAACACGTAGGAGGCCAGCGCGAGGGGATAATAAGGCTCCCGCCCCGTCAGGTCCGCAAGCTTCGTCCAGACCCAGGCTATGGCCAGCATCGGGAGGGCGGGGACGTTGATCCGCCAGGCGGAGGTCCCCGCGATCCGGGCCACGAGCTCGTAGATCTCCGCATGCCGGCGGCTGCGATCGGCTACGTTGTAGATCTCCCCTACCCGCCCCCGATGGAGAGCGGCCTCGATGACGCGACAGAGATCCGGGACGAAAACAGGGAACGTATAATGGCGGCCGCCGTGGACCTGCAGGCGCAGCCCGCTCAGGAAATCCTCGAAGAACAGCCGGTTAAAGGCGTAACGCCCCCAGGGGCCATAGAAGGCGCCGGGGCGCAGGATGACGGCGGGCAGCCCCTCGCCCGCCGCCTCCCGAACGATGCGCTCCCCCTCCCACTTCGTCCGCTGGTATTCATCCACCGGCCGGCACGGATACGTCTCGTCAATGACCGTCCCCGGCCGCGGCCGCCCGACCACCGCCACGGTCGAGATGTGCACGAACCGCCGGACGCCGGCCTCCTGGGCGGCCCGGACCACGTTCCGCGTCCCCTCCACGTTCACCCCCCAATAGCGCTCCCGCGGCCCCCAGAACCGGAAGTAGCCCGCCGCGTGGATCACCGCCTCGCACCCCGCCACCGCCTCCCGAACCGAGGCCGGATCCTGCACATCCCCCCACGCGATCTCCACACCCCGGTCGGCGAGGAACCGCCAGTCGGAGGTCCGCCGGACCAGGGCGCGCACGCGGTAGCCCCGCTCCACCAGATAGGGACAGAGATTGCGACCCAGGAAGCCGGTGGCGCCCGTCACCAGCACCCGCATCACGGTCCAGCGCTCCCCTTCCGAAGGGATCCGGGGATCTTGCAGCACGCGAGGGCTCAATCCGGGTTATCCGCTTCCGGATCGGTGTAGATGGGGGGCGGGTCCGGGGTCCGACGCACCCGCCACAGCCCGCGGAGATCCTCCAGGGCCGTGCGCACGATCTTCACCCGGGTGTCAGGATCCTCCCGCCAGATCACCGGGACCTCCCAGACGGTGTAGCCCCGCTGCTCCGCCCGCAGCAGCAGCTCCGTGTCGAAGAACCACGACTGGTTGGCCACCCGCGGGATCAGCTCCTGGGCAGCCTTCCGCGTGATCGCCTTGAACCCACACTGAGCGTCCCGGAAACGTCGCCATGGGAAAAGCAACCAGACGATGAAGTTGTAAGCGCGGGAGATCAACTCGCGCTTGAGGGAACGGATGATCCGGGACTGGGGATGCAGCCGGTTGCCGGTGGCGATGTGATAGCGCCCCTCCACCAGGGGCTGGATCAGGGGCATGAAGGCGCTGAGGTCGGTGGACAGGTCTACGTCCATATACGCCATCACGTCCGCGTCGCTCTCCAGCCAGGCCTTGCGCAGCGCCCGCCCACGCCCCTTGCGGTTCAGCCGGAGATAACACACCTCATCGGGATACTGCTCCGCCAGCCGCCGCCCGATCTCCGGCGTGCGGTCCACCGAGGCGTTGTCCGCGATCACAATCCGCCAGCGGTAGGGGCAATGCTCCCGCAGGAACACGCGCAGCTTGTGAACGCTGGGCTCCAGGTCCCGTTCCTCGTTGTATACAGGGATCACCACGTCCACCCGCACCGTCTGGGCCATCCGCAGGAAGCCCCCTCCTTATTGAAATGAGAGTTTCCCAGGGATCCCCCCAGCTATCGGACCTCCGGCCGACGCCTGGCCCCGTCCGCATCGGGGTTCATCCCTGCTCCAGCATCTCCCACGGCGCCGGACGGGGCGCCCCGCTCAGGGATTCGAGGATCACCGGCGCGAACTCCGGATAGAGGGCGGCGAAGGCCCGCAGCAACCCGAAGCATCCCGCCAGCATCATATCCCCATAGGGGACGGCGAAATAGACCGGATGGCGCGACCCCTTCAGGAGCCCCCGTCGGGGCCCGACCACGGCCACCCCGTCCGGCTCCATCGGCGTGGCCTCCAGGACCAGCGCCCCATGGCCCATATCCTCGAACACTTCCTCGAAGCGCAGGTCGCCCGCCATCAGCTGGCCGAGCAGGCCGTCCAGCTTGTCTGGATTCAGGAATCCGGTGTGATGCTCGAAGAGCCCCTCCACCTGGCCATCGCGCAGGCGGAAGGCCAGGGTGTGGAAGTTGCCGACGTTGACGACCACGCACTGCCGCCAGGCCGCCACCTGCGGATCCAGGGTCGCCCCCAGGGCCGCCGCCGGGGCCGTATCCATCGCCGCCACCGGCCCCTCGAAGACCTCCTGGACGGTGCGCACGACGGCCCGGAGCCGGGTGAGGGCCGGCGGGATCTCCTCCCCGCGATGGGCGAAGGCCAGCAGGTCCCGGCGCTCGGAGAGTCGGTGGACCAGATAATCGAACCGGAATTTCCGATCGGAATACCCAGGGGGCGCCGCGCCGTGGTCGAAGGCCGCCACGGCGATCCCGTCCAGCCGGAGGGGTACGTCGAAGGCCGCGAAGGCCCGCCGCAGGGCCTCCCAGTCGAAGTCCCGCAACGTCAGGCGGACCACCTCGGCATTCAAGCGGGCGGCCTCGTCCTCGCTGACGATCTGCACCCCCATCTCCCGCACCGCCTCCAGATCGTCGTTGAAGGTCTGGGCTGCCTCAGGGGTCGCGTAGACGGGAAGCCCCGCCCGCAGGTGATCCTCAACCGCCCACTGACACGGCCCCCCACCCATCGTGACGCCCGTGAGGAGGATCGGCCGCCGCTCCCGGGTCGCCTGTCGCACCGCCCGCGCGACCCGCATGGTCGGCGAGGGGAGGATCAACCGATAGGCGTTCTCGATCTCCTTCGCGCTGTCGTAAAGCAGGATATCCTGGGTTCCGGTCCCGATGTCCACGCAGAGGATATTCACGGCCGTCCCTCCCTCTCACGGCGCTATCCGAGGGGCCGGAAGGTTCGCGCCATCGGGCGCTCGATCTGCGCC